>CALQJV010000025.1 GCA_943330985.1 Chitinophaga pinensis | reverse complement strand
CTCTGGGCTTGATCCCATCAGCCAAACATCTTCGTTTTTCATCAAAACGGCAAATGGAGCAGGCGAACGCTCGATGAGTTTTTGAAACACAAAAACTGGATCTAAGTCAAGCACGTGTGCACTAAATTGCATGCAATAGTTTATTTCATAAATATCGCCACGTGAAATATGCGTTTGCAGTCGATTAAAATAGTGTGTGTATTGCTCTTCGGTTAAATTGGATTTCATTTCGATAGCATCAAAAGCCGATGCTTTTTTCTCGCCAAACTGCAACAATTCTCCAAAATCCAATTCTCCAAATTCAATCAAATTTCCATCGCGTTCTTCACCAATGATAAATTCGGGTTCAAAAAATGAAAGCAGTGGAAAATCCGATAAATCGGAATTATTTGAAGATAAATTCTCAAGGCTGTTCTTCAAATCATAGGTTAAAAACCCAGGTATTATAGGTGTATTGCCTGTGGTTTTCAAAAACGATTTCAATTTTCCCCAAGGAGATTTTTCATCTTTGTTAAGTGTTAATGTGTTCGTATTTCCTGCCAATAAAACCCATGAGAATCTTCCATAACAATCGTCATAACCATTCGATTCCAACAAATACACATGCTTAAAGGAATGTGCCAATGTTCTGAATAAAAGAATACGATCTTGAAAAGTGTGTTTCATAGTGGATTCGCGTGCGAAGTTACGAAGGCATTTCACATGCGTGTAAATCTATCAACAAGTCACACCTTGAAAAATCAATTTTTTAATTCAAAACGATTCTAGATTTTGCTTAGGTTTGAGCATCGACATGAAGATTTTCTATTTCCCCGGACATTATTATTTATTTATACGAAACGTATTTCGTAAACCGCAACGCTTCGGATGGTTTCGTAAGCAATTGTTGTATGAAATCAATTCCTTGGGGATAAATTCATTACCTATCATTACCATCATCTCCCTTTTCATGGGAGCCGTTATTACCATTCAGACTGCGTATAATATCGACAGTCCCTTTATACCGCTTTATGCTGTTGGCTTGGCCACGCGCGACTCCATTATCTTGGAATTTTCACCAACCATTATCAGCTTAATCTTAGCTGGTAAAGTTGGATCGAGTATCGCTTCGGAGATTGGTACGATGCGCGTTACAGAGCAAATTGATGCCTTGGAAATTATGGGAATCAATTCATCGTCCTATTTGGTTTTACCTAAAATTATTGCGGCCGTTTTAATCAATCCTTTTCTGATTATTCTGAGTATGTTTCTCGGAATTGCAGGCGGGTGGTTTTTTGGAGTTATTGCAGGAAGTGTTACAACCACCGAATATCTATATGGAATTCAATATGTGTTTAAGCCGTTTTATGTTTTTTATGCCTTAATAAAAACATTGTTTTTCGCATTCATAATCACGTCCATTTCTTCGTATTATGGGTATTATACATCGGGAGGTGCTTTGGAAGTAGGAAGCTCAAGTACGAAAGCAGTTGTTTATAGTAGTATTTTTATATTGGTGGTGAATTATATCCTCACACAATTGTTATTGGCATGATCGAAGTAAAAAACATTTGCAAAAGCTTCGATGGCCGAATGATTCTCGATCACGTAAATGTTACGTTTGAAGAAGGAAAAACCAATTTGGTTATTGGAAGTAGCGGCTCTGGGAAAACCGTATTGATAAAGTGTTTGGTTGCACTATACCAAATAGATGAAGGCAGTATTTTATATGATGGTCGCGATTTTTCATTGTTAGACGAAGATCAGCGTCGTGATATCCGAAAGGAAATTGGAATGGTTTTCCAAGGAGGAGCGCTTTTTGATTCCCAAACGGTTGAGGAAAATGTTGCGTTTCCATTGCAAATGTTTGGAAAGATGAGTCCTGAAGAACGCCGCGACCGTGTTAATTTCTGCCTTAATCGTGTAAACCTAACAAATGCGAACAATCTTTTTCCTTCTCAACTTAGCGGAGGAATGAAAAAACGGGTCGCAATTGCACGAGCTATTTCTCTCAATCCGCGATACCTTTTTTGCGATGAACCGAATTCGGGCCTAGACCCTAAAACATCCATCGTAATTGATAATTTGATTCATGAAATTACGGCCGAATACAACATTACAACGGTTATTAATACCCACGATATGAATTCGGTGTTGGAGATAGGTGAAAAAATCATCTACCTTAACAAAGGTCAGAAATGGTGGGAGGGGGATAAACAAGCTATTTTAGAAACCGACAATCAAGAAATTAACGATTTTGTTTATGCTTCTGAATTGTTTAAACGCATTCGCAAGGCATCCAGATAAACATGCAACATCCGAAGGATATTTCGATTAACGATTTTACGTATCCGCTGCCGGATGAGAAAATTGCCCGATTTCCTCTTGAAGAAAGAGACGCTTCCAAATTACTCGTTTTCAATAAGGGGGAAATTTCAGATCAATCATTTCGAGACTTACCCAATCTTTTTTCGAAAGACGATCTTCTCGTTTTTAATCAAACCCGCGTAGTTCAAGCAAGATTATTCTTTTATACAGCTGCTGGAGCTAAGATTGAGGTTTTCTGTTTAGAACCATTAAACAATAAAACTATTCCAGAAGCGATGCTTGATCAAGGAGAATCGGTTTGGGTATGCATGGTTGGAAATGCTCGAAAATGGAAAGATGCTGAAATATTGCGTTTAGAGATTAAGCAAAATGGACTTGAATACATCGAGATTAGACTAATTGAAAGAACTAACGATGGATTCGCGATTCAATTTAATTGGGCCGATTCAAATATAAGTTTTGCTGAACTATTGGATTATGCAGGATTTCTGCCATTGCCACCCTATTTAAAAAGGGATGCAGATAATATTGATAAGTCTCGCTATCAAACAGTGTATGCATCGGAACAGGGCTCTGTTGCTGCTCCAACGGCGGGACTTCATTTTACTTCAGATACGTTTGCCCGATTAAAATTACTGGGCGTAGCTTGTTCGTATGTTACGTTGCATGTTGGTGCGGGTACTTTCAAGCCAGTAAAGGCAGCGCGCATGGAAGAGCACGATATGCATGCCGAAGAGCTCCACGTAACGATAGATTTAATTGAGTCAATTGCCAATTGTAATGGCAAAATTGCGGCGGTTGGAACCACAACTTTGCGAACACTCGAAAGCGTGTATTGGACTTCTGTTCGATTAATGAAAAACCCGGAGAGTGAAATTTCTATCGATGTGAGTCAATGGGAGCCTTATCAAGAATTGCAAGAAGAGCTCCCCGAAAGCAAACAAGCATTTTCATTCTTAGCTGAGCTTATGCGGTCTCGCGGAATGGAAACCATTCAAGGAAAAACCAAAATCATTATCGCTCCGGGCTATACAATCAGAACTACCGATCTATTAATTACTAATTTTCATCAACCACAAAGCACGCTTTTATTGCTGGTAAGTGCGTGTATTGGCGATGATTGGAAGTTGGTTTACGAATACGCCCTTCAAAACAATTATCGTTTTTTGAGTTATGGTGATAGTTCGGCGCTTTTCGTAAAATAAAAAAAGCCCGAAACAGTTGTCTCGGGCCTCTTCTTCATAATATTCGGTTTAGTGAACAACTACCATTTTATTCATGGTAGAAAATCCTTTTTCACCTTCGAGACGATAGAAATACGTTCCAGACGAAAGTTCATTTCCAGCTAATTCCAATTGATGTTTCCCTTGTGAAGTG
Organism: Chitinophaga pinensis; assembly: GCA_943330985.1. The sequence goes on along the minus strand of CALQJV010000025.1, from coordinate 5,757 downwards.
TATCCAAGACTTTTACTTAAAACCACTTTTCCATTAATATCGTACGTTACAAGCGACAAAACTTGACTGCTTGAAGTTGAAAAACTTACCTGACTTGAAGTGCTAAATGGATTTGGAATATTTTGTCCTGCGTTTATTGGCATCGTAACTTGTTCTTTGATGCCAGTAACGTCAGTAAATGTAACCAAAGCCCAAATCTGCCAATTTTGTGCTTTGAAATAGGCGGTGTCTGTTTGCCCTGTTGCAAAGGTATACCAGATTCCACCAGTGTTTGCAAAATTACCACTGCTAAAACCTTCCCAACGAACAACAGAATATGGGAATTTAGATTTTAGTGCGTAATCACTAGGCGAAGCAGGTCCATTGGGATTGGAAACATATGCGGCTGCAATTCCTAAGGTATCCGATTTAGGGGCAACATAACGAAGCCCAAGTCCAATTTTGTCGCCTACGTTTGTTGTATATCCAACAGGCATTGCTAGGACATACCCGGCTCCGGCCCCAAGCCAATTACCACTTCCCGAAAGCGATGTATTAGTGACAACAGAATCTGTCCACAATATAGGTTGGGTTGCAGAGAAAGTGTTGGTTGCAGAAAGTTTCCGTACATCAACAAAAAGTTTATTGTCTAAGCCTGAATTGTTTTCATGTGTCATGTAAACAAATACGCTGTCGATTGTAATTTGTAATGAACTTGGATAGGAAAATGGACCAGAATAGGTATCAATAGCAGGTAAAGTAGCATCTGAATACCCAATTAATTCAAGCAAACGAACACCTACAAAATTAATTGGAATAATATCGGTATCGGCAGCAGCAGTATAATTGCTGTTGAATCTCCAAAGGTAATTGGTGCTGGCCCCAAGGCCTTGTTCAATTTCGTCTGTTGCAGCATAATCAACATACAAGCTTACATCCGAACGACTTGGGTTTCCACTGTGTGCTCTTTTCAAAGTTTCAAATTCTCCTTGCGGCACCCGAAACTTTTCGAGATCTGTATTGGGGGTATTGACTTGTTGGGCAAATGAACCCAATGTGAAAATAAGTAGGAATGGGGTAATTAATTTTTTCATAGTAAAATTTGTTTGTATAAAAGTAATGATTTTGCTCTAATCAAAAAGAGCTTGGAGAAATTTATTGATGTGAAATAATTAAGGGAGAAAAACCCATCCAACGTTCGTTTTGAATTTTAACAATATAATATCCAGTAGGGAGTGATGTTGTATTCAATTCAAACACTGTTTGATTTTCAGGTAAAACTGCAGTATAAATCAATCGGCCTTCAATACTCATGATTGAGATCGACAGATGTTTCCTGTTTTCGGGAATGTTGAAATGGAAACTTTGGGAACATGGATTTGGATAAATGATTAAGCGTTCCATTTCAATTTTATTCAAGGAATTCAGTGTTGTATCAATCACCGGAAAAATGGCAAAACTGAGATCAAAACCCCAAGTATCGATAATGCGTTTGTAATTGCCATTCCACTTTTCCCAACTCATTCCAACGGCCGAAACGCTGTCTTTAGCAGAGTTGAAAACGGCAACACTATCGAGTAAATTCCCAGAGGTATCTCGCGCAAGACTATCGAAGTTTAAACCCATAGCATAAAAGCTATTCACCAACACCGGCGCATTGAAAGAAAAATAGTGCAGTCCATTGGGGAAAGTCAAACCGGTATCCACATCCGCCATCGATATCCACGTTGAATCGACTGTGTTAGTAATTCCTCTGAAGAACGGTGCCGTATTAGTTTCGCTCGTGTCGACAGTTTTAACTTTTAAACACAAGCGAGATTGAAGGTCAAGAGAATTGTAAGTTTTGGAACCAAACCAGATAAACGCGCCCAACACACTTTCCGATCGTAAAGGATAAAATGCTTGTAGTTTCTCCGAATCACCATAGCCATTTGTTCCAGAAACATAACCTCCATTTGGACTTGCAATTAATGTAGCCCCATTTGATTGAAAAAAATCGATGATTGTATCGGTTTGAGCAATGGCATTCTGCGAAAAAACTAAAAAAGCAAGGAAAATAAAATAGCGCATAAAATTCGATTAAATGAAAAACCCCTTAAGCGCAAACTTAAGGGGTTTTGAAATGGTATTCAGAAAATATTAATGAGCAACAACAACTTTTTGAGAAGATGTTCCTTTGTTAGTTGTTACTTGAAGCGTGTAAACTCCGTTAGCAAAATCAACTAAGCTCAATGTGTCTTTGTAAGAAATGATTTTTCCGTTGATTGACTTATTGAAAACAACTTTTCCGTTGATGTCAATTAAAGAAACAATTACGTTAGAAGCTTCTTGAGTTTTAACGTTCCAAGAAATTTGATCATTTGCAGGGTTTGGATAAACCTCCATGTTCATTGCAGGAGCATTTAAATTAGCAACACCAGCTGTTGGATCAAAGTTCAAGTTAACTGCAGCAGTTAGGTCAGATAAATACCAAGTAGCCACTCCGTTTGCATCTGGAAGTTGAACAATTGTAGAATTGTCGTTATCTCCAGCTTCTCCGTAAAACAAGAAACGTTTGTCAGTTGCTTCACTTCCCATTGATGCAACATATAAACCGCCAGCAACTAATGTTTGTTGATCAATTAAAATAGTAAAATACTGAGCAGTTGTAGGGTGAGTTGCAGAAATACTAAAATCTCCAATTGAAAGAGCTGTTGTTAAATCGGCATCATCAAAAAGTTCAATAACTAAGTCAGTATTGTCTGTAGATGCTGAAGAAACTGCAATATCAATAGCTTTTACATCTACGTTATTCACGATGCTGTATCGGTTCGTGATTTTACATGGCTCCCAAACAGTAAGTGTAGACGCTCCAGAGTAAGTATAAGCAACAGCAGTTGAAAGACCTGTTAAACCAGAATACACATAGTTAGAAACAACGAAATCAGATGTTCCAGCATTGTTAGTTGGATCCAAATCCGTATTTGCAGAAGTTACTGAAGCCGCAACAGAATAATTACCAATAGCATCAGCAGTATAACCTGTTGCAATAATAACCGTGTCGTTTGTAAATGGCTCAACAGTAACTACAGCAGAAGCTCCACTGTTTACAGTTGCACCACCACGTGTAATAGTATAATTCACCGTCGCATCTTGAACCATAGCTCCTTCGTTACGAACAATTGCAACTACATTTACTTCGGCAACTTGAGAAAGAGGATACGTTCCATATTCCCAATCGCTGAATGGATTTCCGTGATACAAATTTGTCATTAACAATTCATAATCTGGAGGAGTAACCAATTTCACATCATCCACCATCCAAGAGTAACCACAACCAGGAGCAGTTGCAGATCCTGTAGGGCTCCAGAATTGGAAACGAACTTTTACACTTGCTTGACCACCTGCAGTTGGAGTGATATTCACTTTTACTGTTTCTGGGTTAGCAGCAGAAAAATCGTTGTTCGCAAGTGTTGCGTTAACAGGATATTTTACCCAAGTTGTTCCGTTATCGTTCGATACAAATACAAATGTAGAATCATCGAAACGACGATATTGTTGTTGAAATTCTAATATTACTGCAGGAAATGTAGAACAATCAGCAGAACCCGACATTGTTAAATTTGTAATTTGATCACCAGAACAATCTAAATCAGAATCAAATAAAGCGTACCCATTTGCTGCAGTTGTTGAAGCAATTGGATCAATTAAATACGTTCCAGAAGGAATAGCAGTACCAATAACCCAAGCTCCAGTTCCAGCTTCACTTGTAATTGTCCAATCGGCAGGAACCGAAAAGTCATTTGTCCAAATATCAGTTCTGTTTACTGCAGATTGAGAAGCAACAGCTGATTTTTGATGATGTAACGTGTTTTTTGATGAACGGTTAGCGCGCACAGATGGATTTCCAGCTTTTTGAGCACTTAACGATACCGTCGATCCTAACAAAAGAGCGAGTAAAAGTTTTGATTTCATGTGTTTTTTTTAAATTGATATAGATTAAAAATTCGTTTCGAAAACTTAGAATGTAAATAATCGAACTCAGCAAAAATAGAATTATATCTTTTCAAATACCAATTTCTTTTTATTACAAAAAAAGAAACTTGTCGACGAGTTTTTTAACAAGGATAAATTATCGATCGAAATCTAGAAAACTGGTGGAAAAAACTATTAAATTGAAAGCGTTCTAATAAAAAAAGCCCTCTAAAGCGAATGCTAAAGAGGGCTTTCTAGAAATATTATAAAGTGTTAATGTGCAATAACTACTTTTTGAGTTTGAACACCTGAATTCGTTTTTAATTCTAGGGTATAAACTCCGTTCGCGAAAGACGCGAGACTCAATGTGTCTTGGTAAGAAGCAATTTTACCGCTAATGGTTTTATTGAAAACCACTTTCCCGTTTACATCAATTAAACTCACGATCATTGAAGAAGCTTCATTGCTTTTCACTTTCCAAGAAAGTTGATCAGATGCCGGATTTGGGAATACACCAAACTCTATCGAAGGATTGGTTGTTAAACCAGTAACTCCAATTGTTGGGTCGAAATTCAAGTTAACAGCAGGCGTTAAAGCAGATAAATACCAAGTTGGAACACCTGCAACATCAGGTAAATTAACAATCGTAGAATTGTCGTTATCGCCTAATTCTGCGTAAAAATAAAACTCTTTATCAGTTGCGCTTGATCCAACCGATGCAACATATAGTTCTCCAGCAACTAAAAATGCTTGAGGAATTACAACTGTAAAATATTGAGCTGTTGTTGGGTGAGTCGCAGAAATGTTAAACGATCCAACAGAAAGCGGATTTAACAAATCGTTGCTGTCAAAAACTTCTATTGATAATGCAGTATTATCGGTTGAAACGGAAGAAACGGCGATATCAATTCCTTGAAATGCAATATCATTCGCTATAAAATAACGATTTGCCACTTTGGAAGGTTTAAATGGAGCTATAGTTCCTGAATATGTAAAAGCTCCTGCAGTTGTTAAATCTGTTAACCCCGAATAAATATAATTCGTTACAATGAAAGAAGAGGTTTTCGTATTATTCGATGGATCTGTATCCGTATTTGCAGATGTAATGCTTGCAGTTACTACATAATTTCCAACAGCATCAGGGATATACCCTGTTAATACTTCAATTGTATCATTTGTATAAGGTAAAATTGTAAATGGTGCAGAAGACCCACTGTTTACCACTGTTCCATTGCGTGTTATGGTGTAATTAATAGTTGCAGTTTCTGAGGAACCTCCTTCGCTTCTTACAATCGAAACCGAGCTAATTGCACGTGTTTGAGAAAGTGGATAGGTTCCGTATTCCCAATCAATAAATGGATTTGCATGATAGGTTTCCAAAACCTGAAGTTCGAATGGAGGTGGGGTCATCAATTTTACATCGTCAATCATCCAAGAATATCCACAACCAGGAAGTCCTGAAGGCCCAGAAATATAAGTAGATGGACTCCAGAATTGAAAACGAATTTTCACGTTTGCTTGGCCACCTGCTGTTGGCGTGATGTTTAAGCGAACAATTTCAGGATTTGTTGCGCATAAATCGTTGTTCGTCAATGTTGAATTCACTGGATATTTTACCCAAGTTGTTCCGCCATTATTAGAAACAAATACAAACGTAGAATCATCGAAACGGCGATATTGTTGTTGAAATTCCAAAATTACGTTTGGATAACTTGAGCAATTAATATTTGCTGCCGTTGTCAAATTCGGAATCTGATTTCCTGAACAATCTAAATCAGAATCAAATAAAGCAAATCCATTCGCTGCAGTCGTTGAAGCAATAGG
>CALQJV010000024.1 GCA_943330985.1 Chitinophaga pinensis | reverse complement strand
GGCCTTTTTTCTGAGCAAAAGCAGGAATAACAAAGAGAATCGAAAGGAAGATTAGAACGTTTTTCATAATCGTTTAAAAAGTAAGAACAGCTTCACCTAAATCGTAAACAGGCAGCTCCACGAAAGGTTGAATGATGCTAGCTCCTGCAGCAGAACGGTATCCTCCAGCACAATGCACCAAAATGGGTTTATTCGTTGGTATTTCCGAGATGCGTTCACGTAATTCTGGAAGAGGAATTTCGAGTGCTCCAGAAAAAATACGTTTCGATGCCGTTTCTCCTGGATTGCGAATATCTATAATGGTAAAATTAGATGGAGTTTGACGCACATCATCAACATTTACTTCATGCATTGTTTCTTTCAACGAATTAGGTGATGTTAACGCCCCTTTGATGCGACTTTCATACCCAATTTTTGCTGCTTTTCTTATGAGGATTTCTAGTTTTTCTGCACTTTCAGCAATGAGATAAAATAACTCTTCAGGACCAACAATCGAACCCAACCATGTCTCAAATTTACCACCATCCATAATATTGATCGCGCCTTGAATATGCCCTTTTCTAAAATCGGTTTGGGGACGAGCATCTATAATCAAAACACCATTTTCGAGCTCCGAATTTTCAGCAATACGAGGAACCGCATTTACACTCGTTTCGAATGAAGATGCCCCTTTTTTGTTGATCGCAACATCAAATCCAAAATATTTAGGAATAAAGGGCTGATCTTGCAATAGCGCATTGACAAATTCCTGTTCATCGTTAATTTGAAAAGCATAATTTGTTTTTTGCTCGCGACCAATGCTACTCGATAAATCGCTGCTAAGATTTTTACCACACAATGAACCCGCTCCATGGGCCGGATAAACAAGCACATCATCATGAAGTTTCTTTAATTTATCTTGAACAGAATAGTACATCGCTCGTGCAAGTTCCTCGCGTTTGGCGGTCATGTTACCCACATTTTCGCGTAAATCGGGACGGCCAACATCACCAACAAAAAGTGTGTCCCCAGAAAATAATGCATGTTCTTTTCCGAGTTCATCTTTCAACAAAATGCAAATGCTATCGGGCGAATGACCAGGTGTATTCATGGCCGATAAGCTTACCATTCCAAGAGAAATGCTGTCGCCATCGTCGAAGGTTTTATGCGGGTAATCGGCACCCAATAATTTACTTACATAAATCTCTGCGCCAGTATGTTTTGAAATTTCGTGGTGACTGGATACGAAATCGGCATGTGGATGCGTTTCAATTACGCCAACAATTTGAGCTTGATGCTTATGAACGAATTCGTAGTAAGGTTGTGGATCTCTTGCAGGATCAATTACAATCGCTTCTCCTTTGCTAATAATCACATACGAGCCATGGGCAAGACCTTTATCGTAAAACTGTTCAATAATCATTCTGCTGTTTTTTGAATTATACTGCAATATTCGTCAAAAATTCGCTTGAGATGTGTTTTCGATCCTATGAATGGCAATGATGTTTATTAACAAATGAATTGTAAATCTTATTTTTTCTACTGAAATGTAGGTATTTCATTTCGGTAGCTTTGAATACTAATTAAAATATATGGTTATTCGGCTTCTTGTTTTAATCGTTCTGCTTTTCTTTCCTGTATTGGGAAACGCAACATCCGCGAAACATTTTTCGTCAGGTATTTCTCCTCAAATTGAAGATTTGTATTATCGTATCAAATCGAAAGGAAGTGGACAGAAGCTGGAAGGTATTTTCCAAAAGCTTCGTTCAACATATGGATTTAATGGAGTTGTATTAATTACAGAACACAATCATGTCATTTACAAAAAGGCCTTTGGCTATGCCGATTTAGCAAGTCGCGATAGTTTAAAAGTAAGCAGCCAATTTCAATTAGCTTCAGTATCGAAGCAGTTTACTTCCATGGCAATAATGATGTTGAAGGAGCGTGGGTTTTTAAGTTATGATGATAAAGTCACACGTTTTTATCCTCATTTTCCTTATCCCGATGTTACGATTCGTCAATTACTCACACATCGAGCTGGACTTGCCGATTACCGTTGGTTTATTGATCCTTACTGGCTCGATAAAGAAAAGCCGATTTCGAATCAGGAAATGATGCGCATGTTTTCAAAGTATAAACCCGATCCTTATTTCAAAGCAAATTCGCATCATGCTTACAGCAATACTGGATATGCAATTCTCGCTGCCATTGTAGAAAAAATTAGTGGTGTTACATTCTCTACTTTTATGAATAAAGCTGTTTTCGAACCCTTGGGGATGAAGCATTCGCAAATTTATTCGAAATGCGAACATGCCAATTTACCTGGAAATGTTTGTGGATACGAACGCAATGGAAGTTGGAAGGCGCCAAACGATTGTTTCAATGGGATAACTGGGGATAAAAATGTATTTTCTACAGTTGAAGATTTGTACATTTGGGATCAAGCATTATATAGTAAAAAACTCGTTAAGCAAGAAACATTAGCAGATGCATATAAAGAGGGTAGCCCCGAAATGCATGGATTGAGAAATTATGGATTTGGCTGGAGAATCAATAAACAAAACCCCGAAAAGCAAGTTGTTTATCATAGTGGTTGGTGGCGTGGATTTCGCACTTTTTTCTTGCGGAATTTAACCGACCACAACGCAATCATTGTATTAACCAACACGGTAAATTACAGTATAAATAGCTTAGGGGAAGTTAATCAGTTGGTTATGAATTCAAATATTGATTCATTGGAAACGGATTAATATTGACATCGATTTATTTGTAAATTTCGGCTCATTATACTTTGATTAATGTTTAAAAAGATTCTTCTAGGAATTGCTTTATTCCTTGTTGCTTCCATTGTTGCAATCGCCTTTTGGCTTTATTCACTTGTTCCAAATTATTCAGGTGATGTAAATTTGAAAGGACTTAACAAACAGGTCGATGTTTTCTACGACAATTTTGGAGTTCCTCATATTTATGCTCAAAATGAAGAAGACGCCTATTTTGCTTTGGGTTATGTTGTAGCTCAAGATCGATTGTTTCAATTGGAAATGATCAAACGACTTGCATCTGGTCGCTTGTCCGAATTACTTGGAAATTCGATGGTGAAAACCGATCGCTTTTTCCGAACATTGGGTTTAAATCGCCATGCAAAATGGTCGGCTCAAGAATTTCTAAAAAGCAGTCCACAGCCCATTCAACAAAGCGTTAAAGCATACATCGCAGGAATTAATCAATACATCAATCAAGGGAAAACACCTATTGAGTTCACCATGCTTGGCATTGAAAAAGAGGCGTATACTTTGGAAGATGTTTTTCTTGTTTCGGGTTATATGGCTTTTGGATTTGCTGAAGGCTTCCGAATCGACCCAATGGTAGAAGGCATGTATCGGAAAGTGGGCGATAAAATGATGTCTGAGCTCGAACTGGGTTGGCCAGCTGGAAGTGCCACAATACCTGTAAATCCTCGTGTTATTTCCAATGCTATTCAATTAAGTCAGAACCTCGATCAAATTTTTGAGAAATATCCAGTGGCTCCATGGATTGGTTCGAACAGTTGGGTTGTAGCTCCTAAGAAAACCAAAAGTGGCAAAACACTTTTATGCAATGATACACACATGGGATATGCACAGCCATCCATCTGGTTTGAAGCACATCTCGAATATCCGGGCTTCCATTTTTATGGAAATCATTTAGCAGGTTTTCCTTTTGCTATGACAGGCCACAGCGATTTTTGTGGAAATGGTGTTACCATGTTCGAAAACGATGACGTGGACTTTTACATTGAGCAACGCGATGGAAATAATGTGTTATTTCAAAATACACCAAGGGCGCTCAAGGTATTCACCGAAACGATTCATGTAAAAGATTCCGCCGATGTTGTTCTTCAAGTAGAAGAATCTGAACATGGTCCACTGATAGATCGCGTCATGGATAATATTCCAATATACAATCAGGCGGTATCTGTATGGTGGTCGTATTTGAAATTTCCTGCCCGAACGCTCGAAGCCGTTTATGAAGTGAATCATGCCCGATCGATGGATGATGCCCGCATTGGAGCGTCTAAAATTGATGCACCGGGTTTGAATTTAATGTATGGCGATAAAGATGGACACATTGCCTGGTGGACAACCGCGAAATTGGTAAAACGCCGTCCGGGTTTATTTAGCAAACGCTTTTTGGATGGTGCAACGGGGAACGATGAACCAATTGGTTGGCTTGATTTTAGTCAAAATCCACATTCCGAAGATCCGGCATCAGGATTTGTCTATTCGGCAAATAATCAACCAGCAAGCATTGAAGGCGATTTGTATCCAGGGTATTATGTTCCAGAAAACAGAGCGCTGAGAATCGTTAATGAATTAAGTAAGCAAGACAAATGGGATTCCAACATGATGAAAAAACTCATTACCGATGGGAAGAGCGAAGTGTATCCTAAAACTGCCAAAGATCTTCTCTATGTTTTAGGAACCGTTGAACCCGAAGCGCTTAAAACAGAAACTGCAAATCGATTAAGAAGTTGGGAAGGAAATCATGGATTGGAATCGTCAGGAACCTTAATTTATTACCGATGGATCTATAATATTTTGAGGTTGACATTTGCAAATAAAGTGGGAAGCACGTTGTTTAATTCGTATATGAATTCCCATTTCATGAAGACATCTTATCCTGCATTGTTAAATAAAACCTATTCTGCTTGGTGGGATAATTGGGGAACACAGGGTGAAGAAAAGCGTTTTATTATTATTCAGCAAGCATGGCATAAAACAATCAACGATCTTAATGCGGTATACGGGAAAGATCAAACCAAATGGAAATGGAGTCGAGCGCATACCATCGAACATATTCATCCTATTGGAAGAAAAAAGCCATTTGATATGTTTTTCAATGTGGGCCCAGAAAGTGTTAATGGAGGAAATGAAGTTATCAATAACATTGCTTTTAATCTCGATTCAACGGGTTATTATCCGGCTAAATTTGGACCTGCAATGCGCCGCATTATCGATTTTTCAGACACCGATCATTCATTGAGCATACTGCCAACTGGCCAATCTGGCTATTTTCTTGCTCCTCATTATGATGATCAATTCGAGTTATATAACAAAAACGCATTCCGTCCTCAATTGATGAATCGTGCTGAAATTGAAAAGAGCGCGAATGGTAAATCGCTTCACTTGATTCCCGAATGATGCAAAATCAAAGTACGGATACTGTGTTGATGATTCGTCCAGCTAGTTTCAAATACAATGTTGAAACAGCCCAAAGCAATGCTTTCCAAAAAGCGCCAAACATTGAAAATCCGAATGATCAAGCCTTGAAGGAATTCGATGCCATGGTTTCTATTTTAAGGGCCGAAGGTGTGAATGTCTGGGTCGAAGATGATAGCATTAGTCCCGAAAAACCCGATGCTATTTTCCCCAATAACTGGCTTGGAATTCATCCTGGAAAACAGATTATTCTTTATCCAATGGCTGCAGAAAATCGCCGCTTGGAAAGAGATTCGCAATTAATCAATCGAATACAGTCGCAATTGCCGGGGTATTCTATGACCGATTTCAGCTTGTCAGAGAGTGATGGTGGATTCTTAGAAGGAACAGGAAGTCTTATTTTCGACCATATTCAGAAACGTGTTTTCTCAAGTCGATCAAACCGAACACACGAAAAGAAAGCATTGGAAATTGCCGAAATGCTGAATTTAGAACCTGTAATTTTTGATGCGATTGATGAAAATGCCCATGCATATTATCATACGAACGTGGTGTTATGTATTGGGACGCATTTCGCAATTGTTTGTTCTGAAAGTATTCCGGAAGATGATCGAAATCGAGTAATAAATGCTCTTGCAGAAAGCGGGCGAGCATTGTTGCATATTTCTCGTGAACAAGTTTCGGCTTTTGCAGGAAATGTTCTAGAATTGAGAAATTCATCCGATGAAACTTTAATCGTTCTTTCTTCAACAGCAATGAATGCACTTGCTCCTTCCGAACTCGCATTTTTGCAGCAATTTGGATTATTACTTCCAATCGAAATTTCATTCATTGAACAAACAGGCGGCGGCAGTGTTCGGTGTATGATGGCAGAAGTTTTTGATTAATTTCTTTATTCTTTTTTCTATCGTTCCGAAAATTTTATCTTTGAACATATTAATAAAAATCAAGCACCATGATTATCCCTAAATTCAAGTTTATAATTTCTGCATTTGTTTTTTATGCTTTGCTTTCGAATACTGTTTCAGCTCAAACCAAAACGGAAAAAACTTCCATGACTGCAGCCAAGAAAGATGATCGTCCGAGTCCTCCTAAAACGGCAGAATCGACTATTGGAAATTTAAAAGTTGTTGTCAATTATAGTTCTCCAGGTGTAAAAGGTCGTAAAGTATTTGGTGAACTCGTTCCATTTGGAAAGGTTTGGCGCACGGGTGCGAATGAAGCATCAACCATCGAAGTAAGTCGCGATTGTAAAGTGGGTGGCGGTATGCTTCATGCTGGGAAATATGCATTGTTTTCCATTCCAGGTGAAACAGAATGGACAATCATTATCAATTCCGTTTCGGACCAATGGGGTTCTTACAAATACGATGAAAGCAAAGATGTTCTTCGTTTTAAAGTAGAACCTAAAAAATCGGCTGAGTTTAACGAACGCTTTAAATTTGAAATCACATCCGACGAACGCGCAGATGGACGAATGAGTATATTTTGGGAAAACACAGAAGTTACCTGGGAAATTCGATAATAAAAATTATTTTAAAAGGCCAGTTTTACTAGACCAGAAGGATTGTATGGTGTTGGAAATCATACAGTGAACAATCAACCCAGGGAGTCAATATTCAAACCCAAGAGAATAGCTGAATTCAAGAACATCTTCATTAATGGATAAAATATCCATTAATCAGTCGCTTTAAGCAGAACCTGAATACTTCATTATGGGAATGCGTCTAGACCATATTGTTTATGGTTTTGACGAACTGATAATTTTGGTGGATTGCATTGCCGCTACAAACAAGTTATGAGCAAGGCCGGCTTCAGTCCTTATCCATTTCAGCCAACCAAACTATCAACACAACATGACAGTAAATTACTTTATTGAACTTCTTTTTATTCTGCTTTATGGTTGTTCTTGTAATTCAGTCAAACAGGATTTTGGAAAAGCCGAAAAGCAATTTGGACTTCATATCGATAAAGGACCAAGACAAGGTTTTCAGTATTTCGACTCTACTAAAACAGAATATAATTACAGGTATTATACGATTACAATCACAAACGACACAATTGTCCCCATTCTATTGAAAATCAATTTTGAAACAACAGATAATCATGTAAATGATAGTATTAAATCGAAAATATTCTTGTTGCCACGACACTTGACTCCTGATAAGCAACTATTTGACAAAACTATGTCAAAGGAATTAATCAAATTTATAGACTTAGAAATTGATACACCGCAGAATTTAATCAAAACATTAAAGCAAAGCGAAAAGTGTGTTTTAACTTTTGGTGTGCTTACTGACACAAAATACTTTGACCCAACAACCCCATATGGCACTGAAATTTTGACTTCAAATGAAAATTTATCAGTTATTGCAATGAAACTCAAAATAAACGACAGATTAATAATTCCCTGCGGGCAGTTTTCATATATTAACAATTAAGCGCAGCCCATCGCTAAGCAAAACTTTTCATTATCATTCAATACATCCACATGAGAAACTCGGCTCAGCTCATAAAAGCGCTCACCAATAATTTGAGTATTGTGCTTAATTGAAACATTGTGGACTTTTGTTACATTCGAACTGTCTAAAACATCTCGTTCACCAAATTCCAAACTTCTGGTGCTCGCGAAACGTTATCGGTCATTTTACCAATATGCATTCGAAAGACTATCAAATGAATTAATAAAACAAAAGATGAATGATGTAATTAAAAAGAACCTATTTGAATTTTGGGATTATATAGGTCGGAAAAATAATATTTATATTGAATCTTCAAACTATAAAGCAGTATGTGTAAAAGATTCAGATTGGCCTAATCGAATTTATGCTGTAGAAGATAAAACAGAAATTTATGAAGAAATAATAAATTTGAGCAATAAGTCTTTATTACCAAATATTATTACGCTTGATAATCATTCAGACTTTTTAAATTTTAGTAAAATCCAACCTCGTTTAACTCTGGTGAATATGTCTTTGGATTTGAATAACTATGATAGTGAAATTACATATAACGCCAACATTTATCAAATTGAATCCAAATCAGACGCATTTGATTTTGCAATTATTGCAACGGAATCATTCGGTTACAAAGTAGATGGCATGATAGTTTATAATTTGTGTAAAGACAGTTCTCAATCTAAACTCTTTATTTACAAAGAAATAAATGAAATTTTAGGCTGCGGAATTGTTTTTTTTGACAAAAATAATGTGGCAGGCTTTCATATGATTGGAACTATTCCCAAAGGACGAGGAAAAGGAATAGGGAAAAGTATAACGGAGAAATTAATTAGTGAAGCGTTGATTCATAATTCTAAATATTGCGTTTTAAATGCTTCAAAAATGGGTGAGCAAATTTATATGAAACTTGGTTTTACCGCTTTTGGGAAACTAGAAAATTATTCAATTCTATAATAATCCCTGTTAATTTTGGTATGCCTTTCGAGAAAATGGTTTCCTGAATTTTCTTCAAGCTTGTTCTATTGAATTCGATAATCGCTTTCCAACAAAGCAAATAAAATAGAATCCTCAGGAAAACTCGATCCTTTAGGCGTGTAATGTTTACGCAAAAGTCCTTCTTGTTGAAAATTGAATTTCTGAATGATAGATAATGACGCTTTATTTTCAGGTGAAATACAAGCTTCTATGCGAATCAGATTAAGTTGATTAAATCCGAATGGGATAACAAATTTCAAGGCTTCGGACATCAAGCCCAAACGTTTCCAGCGTTCTTCGAGAAGTACGTATCCAATTTCAGCTCTTCGGTGCAACAGAAACCAATTATGAAAACCACATGCGCCAATGGGTGAACCGCTTGCTTTGTCAAACAACATAAACCAACAGGAACTTGTGTCCCAAGTGCGTAAACCTTGTTTCGCTTTGTTGCGTTCGTGTTGCCATTCCTCATCATTCTTGATGTTAAGAAACATCCGAGCTTGATTAACAGGCGCTTTCAATGCCAAGAAACGTTGGTGTTCTGCGCGTACTTCCCGCAAAATCAATCGCTCGGTTTCGAGGCTTGGAATATTCGGGAAAGCCCGACAAATTCCATTTATTTCATTAGGCCTTTGATCCACTTGTAGATGTCGTTTCCATTGGCAAAAACCAATAAACTTAACAACAAAATCATCCCAATCATTTGGGCGCGTTCTAAGAATTTGTCGCTTGGTTTACGTCCTGTAACAATCTCGTAAAGGAGAAACATCACGTGACCACCATCGAGCGCCGGAATTGGTAAAATATTCATAAACGCAAGAACGATCGAAAGAAACGCAGTGATATTCCAGAAGCGATGCCAATCCCAGCCTTTATCAAACTGCGATGCAATAGCACCAAAACCACCCAATTTCTGAGATCCTTCTTTCGTGAATACGAGTTTGAATTGCTTCACGTAATTAACCAATGTTGTTGCTCCTTCTGAGATTCCCGCAGGAAAAGATTCAAAAAAGCCAAATGTTTCTGTTGAGAAAGTAAAGAGTTTCTTCGGATCGATGCTGAAGAAACCTAATTTACCATCATCCCCAATTTTAGTTTTTAAGTCCAATGTATCCAATCCACGAACAACCGAAATTATAACGTCCTTGCCTTTGTTTTCAGTAAGTTCTTTGCTAAGTTCAGCCATGAAATGGATTTCATGTTGGTTAACACCACATATGGTATCGCCTTTCATGAGTTTGGCTGTGGCTGCAGGAGAATCGTCCATCACAGAATCAACAAT
>CALQJV010000023.1 GCA_943330985.1 Chitinophaga pinensis | reverse complement strand
TTTTCGAATTGCATCGGGAATATGATTTTTCTTTTTACCTCCCGAAATAGGATTGATTATAAAGCGGAATTTTGGTTTCATTAATTCCGCTTTTCAGAAATGTGATCTAAAATAACCTCCCTAAGTTCTTCATTCATTCGTCCGTTTCCAGCAAGCAGCTCTTTGCCAAATAGGTAATTATCACCTCCTGCATAATCGCTCACTTTTCCGCCAGCTTGTTGAACGATAAATGTTCCAGCGGCCACATCCCAAGGACTCAAACCGTATTCGTAAAATGCCTCAAATCGACCACAAGCTACATAAGCTAAATCGATAGCTGCCGAACCTAAACGACGAACACCATGTGACTTCCTCAGAAGTTCAACAAACAATTTCATCCAACGTTCAAGTTTGATTTCATCTTTATAGGGGAATCCAGTTACAAGAAGTGAATCCTTAAGAAGATTTCTGGATGATACATGAATGACCTCTTGGTTGAGGTAAGCATTTCCGCCTTCAATTGCATGAAAACACTCGTCATTACTTATTTCGTAAACAACCCCCAAGATTATTTTACCTTGATGCATGAGTGCAATACTGATACAAAACAATGGAAGTCCGTGGATGAAATTGGTCGTACCATCGATTGGATCAATTATCCAAATAAACTCTTTGTCCTCCCTTGCTATCGTTGCTTCTTCGGTGATAAAGCCAGCATCCGGAATTAATGTATTAAGTTCAGCTACTAAGTGTTCTTCTGCTGCTTTGTCAACGTAGGTTACAAAGTCATTTAGGCCTTTTGATTCAATATCATATTCGGTGAGTTTTTTTTGCTCTGCGAGAATGAATGCTCCAACCCGACGGCTTATTTGACAAACATCAGCGCAAATTTCATTGATTGAATCAGGCCTGAACATTTGAATGTTGATTGTTTAATTTTCTAGTAAACCAGATTCCAACAAATCCGAGTATAATTAATGTTGAAGAGATGATTTGTGCTTGCGTGATGCCCAATCCTAAAATATGATATTGTGTATTTACACGAATTGATTCGATTAAAAAACGCTCCGCTCCATTCAAAATTAAATAGATGCTGAAGAGCAAACCCGGAGTTGTAATTCGTTTTCTAATTGCCCAAAGAACTCCGAATAAAATAATGGCCATGATGGTTTCGTAAAACGATGTTGGATAAACAGCTTCGGGTAATTCGTGGCACCATCTTCCAACGCAACCTGGAATAGGTATCCCATCATTATTTACATTGTGAGGAAACTTAAACGCCCACATCCAATCGGGTAAAAAATTCATCGAATTAGGTTTGGGGCTATTATTCACAATTCCCCAATCCCCATCACCCGACATCATGCAGCCCACACGTCCAATTCCATAGGAAATCATCAAAGCAGGAGCAGCGGCGTCGGTTAAATGTAGCGCAGGTAATCCGTTTTTCTTCCCATAACGAATAATTAAAACGGCAGCTACGATTAGACCTCCGTAGAAAGTTAATCCCGAAAATGATAATAAGGAGCCAATGGGATCGGCCATGAATTCAGCAGGATTTTCAAGATTGTGAAAGATTTTTGCACCTAATAATCCGCCAACAACCCCAAGTAAAATAATATTACCGACATGCTCTTCGGCCTTCATGGTTACTTTCTTTACTTCATATTTCAGTTTCTTTTGGGCTTCACTTTCTTTGAAGCGCCAGTATATCATCCCAATAATACCTAAAATGCCACCAATTATATTTCCACTTAATGAAAGCAATGTTGATTGTGGATCATTTACAAATTCTGAATAATTCAAAATCATAAATAATGCTTTGAAACCGATTATAAATCCGAGTAAACCGGCAATAATATAATCCGATGTGCCGGCTTGTTTTCCAACTTCAACATCTTTTATTATCGGCTTCAAAATCCCGAGCGATTCTTTGCGACGAAGTTCTTTTCCAAGTAACCAAGCGGCCACCATAAAAGCTAGTGCAACAAAAAAACCGAACGTTTGAATTGGTAATGCAATATGAATCCCAAAAGTTTTAAGCAATTCGCTAATAGTTGCGTACATATATTATAATGTTATTAGGATGAAATGTTATGTTTATTGTATGGAGAAAATTCCTTCTGTATCCATTTCTTCGAGTTGAATGTGCTGAACAGTATTTGTTTTTTCTAACAAAAAGGGTGTTTTGACTTTTATGTAATTTTCGGTAAAGCCATACATCCAATCGCCTTCTCTCTCGCCTTCCCAAAGTACTTTCTTCGATTTTCCTTTTTGGAGTTCGTAAAAGAAACGTTTTTTCTTTTCAGATAGAATATGCAGCATTTTACTGCGTTCAGCCCGAACCGAATTTGGAACTACATCGCTTAATTCAATGGCATGGGTATTTGCTCTTTCCGAATAAGTGAAAACATGTAAATACGAAATGTCTAGCTCATTAATAAATGTATAGCTGTCTAGAAATTCTTCATTTGTCTCGCCTGGAAATCCAACAATTACATCTACGCCAATGCAGCAATTAGGCATTAACTCTTTTATTAAAGCAACTCGACTTTCATAGACGTCGCGTTGATAACGGCGACGCATTCTTCGGAGCGTATTATTGCTTCCCGATTGCAACGGAATATGGAAATGAGGAACGAATTTCTTTGAGGAAGCTACAAATTGAATGATTTCATCTGTAAGCAAATTGGGTTCGATGGATGAGATTCTAAAGCGTTCGATCCCCTCTAATAAATCGAGTTCTTTTATCAGGTCCAGAAAAGTTTCTCCTGTATTCTTGCCAAAATCGCCTGTGTTTACACCGGTTAAGATTATCTCCTTGCTTCCAGTTTCTGCAATGAGTTTCTGAGCTGCTTTAATCGTTTCAATAACCGTCTCGCTTCTGCTTTTACCTCTAGCCAATGGAATTGTACAAAAGGAACACGAGTAATCGCATCCATCCTGAACCTTGAAAAATGTTCGAGTGCGGTCGCCTGAACTGTATGAAGGAACAAATTCGTTCACTTCACTAATTTCGCAGGCATGTATTTTTGTTTGAGTATTCTTTTCAACGTCAGCGATATGAGTCAGGATATTGAATTTTTCGTTTGCACCCAAAACTAAATCGACACCCGGAATTTGAGCAATTTCTTCGGGTTTTAGTTGAGCGTAACAACCAATAATTGCAATGTACGCATGGGGAGAAATCCTTAGCGCTTTATTTACTAGACTCTTGCATTTTTTGTCAGCATTTTCAGTTACCGAACAAGTATTGATTATGAAAATATCAGGGGTAGATTCAAATTCAACTTTCTCATAGCCACCATCTTGAAATAGACGGGCTATGGTTGATGTTTCCGAAAAATTCAGCTTACACCCAAGTGTGTAAAATGCTACGCGTTTATTAGTGCTCATTTGATGCGCAAATGTATCATAAAATGTCATTATAGACGCTTTGAAATGCGTAAATTAGCATGATTATTCAGGTTTAATGTAAAATTAAATAGCTGATAATCAAATTATAAGATATTATTTAGCAAAGAGATTTTTATCACCTCTTGCTTGAGTGAAATTTTGGGGTACATTTGCATTCCAATTTTTAAAAAAAATGGCCCGTTCATCTAGGGGTTAGGATACAAGATTTTCATTCTTGGTACAGGGGTTCGATTCCCCTACGGGCTACATATTTAATTGAAATAAGAAAATGGCAAATCATCCTTCAGCAATTAAACGAATTCGTTCAAACGACGCTAAACGTCTACGTAATCGTTATTTTCACAAAACTACACGTAATGCGCTGAAGAAATTGCGCACTACTTCCGACAAAAACGAAGCAATTTCTCAACTGTCTTCTGTTTCATCTATGTTGGATAAGTTAGCTAAGAGAAATATTATTCATTCAAATAAAGCTGGTAACCTAGTTGGTAAAATTACCCGCTACGTGAATTCTTTGAAATAATTTTTCTTCCTTAAGAAATTTAACCCCGGCCTCAACCGGGGTTTTTTGTTTGTATTCAATTCAACTATTTGTAAAACATTCCTTTTTACAAGAATGCTCTCTTAGTCGCTTGTAATAATTGTCATTTCTACACGGCGGTTTTTTTGTCTTCCATCGGCCGTTTTATTTGATGCAATTGGTTTTGTTTGACCAAACCATTCGGCATCTATTCTTTCCGATTCAACTCCTTGATTTATCAAAAATGCTTTTAATGCAAATGCGCGTTTTTGCGAGAGAGTCATATTTACAATTGCTTTTCCAACATTATCGGTATGTCCTGAAATGAGGATTTTCCATTTCGATTTTTTGATGAGTAATCTAGCAAGTTCTTTCAATGATTCATTCGAACTTTCTTTTATCACATCTTTCCCAGATTCAAATTCCAAATTAGCAAATGCAGTATTTAATACCTCTTGTTCTTCTTTTGCCAATTCAGGGCAGCCATTGTTTGAAATAGCACCTGGTGTTTGAGGACATTTATCATATTCGTCGGTTACTCCATCACTATCGCTATCAATTGGGCCAACAACTTTAGGAGTTTCTGGGCACCCTTTTTCGGGGCCTGCTACATCCGGACATGCATCTAAATAATCAGGGAATCCATCATTATCTTTATCTGGACATCCCTTGTATGCTTTCAATCCGGCTTTGTCAGGACAAAAATCCTCTTTGTCAATCAAGCTATCTCCATCGCTATCAGGACATCCTGAATAAAAAGAGGGTCCTGCAAAATCAGGACATTCATCGTCTTTGTCTGCAATACTATCGTGATCGCGGTCTGGACAACCTTTCAAATAGATAAGTCCAGCTATACTTGGACATTGATCATCCAAATCAATCAATCCGTCATCATCTGTATCATGGCATCCCTCAAATTCAGGTTTCCCTTTATCATTCGGGCATTTATCCAATTTATTTGCGATTCCATCTTGATCTGAATCAGGGCAACCTTTCAAAGCCACTTCACCCATTTCTAATGGACATTCATCAAATTTATCCGCAATGCCATCTTGATCTGAATCAGGGCAACCATTTAAACTAAGTGGACCAGGAACATCTGGGCATTCGTCCATTCTATTTGAAACGCCATCACCATCTTTATCGCAAGGGTTTGGACGTTCAAAATCATACCCAGTAACGAGTGTAATACCTGCTCGGATATTTGTTCCTCGTGTATTGTATTTATTTAATGCCCCAAGAAGATTATCAGAAATAATCGAAAATTGAGTTAATCCAAGGTTGAGTGTAAAACCTGCTCCTACATTCGAAATGCTCCGGTTTGCATATGCGCTGTTTACGCTAATTTCAAATACATCTGCAAAGCGTTTACTAAAACCTAATGAAACGGATGGATACAATTTTCCTTTGTATGTGTTACCCAACATCACAAACTGGATGGAATTTTTAGTTCCTAAATAATAATGTCCTCCAACATAAAACCGTTTAGGAAGTGTGGTTGAATAAGATTCATTCTTTTCTTTTATACTGAAGGTATTGCCAAGTGAATCGAGGTAATTCTGAATGCCATCAACAACAGTATCTGAATTGCTTGATATAAATTCATTTAATGAGATACCCGAAAATGAAAATTGGTCTACTTTATTGTAATAATTAACAGGTTCATTGCGCCAGTTAATCTTTCCCAAATCAAGCGCACTAGCAAATACTTCAATTTTATCGTTGATTTTATATTCTGCTCCTAGATTAATAGCAAATCCTCTGTTTTTCCGATTGAAAAGATAAGACGCACTGGTTAATGAATCGGCATTGAAGTTCTTAAAACCCGATGTGTTTATGAGAATGTCGGAGGTTCCTGTTAAATCAAACGAAGTGGCATCGGTCGTTAGCGAGATATTACTTCGTGTAATATCCAAATTCTCCATCCCATACAAATATTTGAATGTTGCCCCTACGCGCAATTTGCACATAATGTCCCTTGAAATGCCCAAGGCGTATTCACGGTAATGCATTGCACTAATAAATAAGTTGCCCAGATCGGCTGTTTTGCCAATTTTAGGTCCATTGCCTACAATTGCCACTTCCATTAATTCGCGCTGGAATTGTGTTTGAAAGTTCGCCTTTTCAGTAATATTAACATTGATAAACCAACGTCCCTCGCGCCATCCTGTACTAAATAAATCAGTTTGTAATTGGGCCGAAATCAATGCCTTTTTAGGAAGATTGCTTAGGAATCCAGTGAAATCGAAATAGATTGAATCTGTGATTCCTTTCTTTTTAATTAAATCGCGGTAGGTAAACCCAGAATTTGAATAGCTTATATAACTATTTGAGATGGCAGGTAAACCCAAATAGAATTCTTCTTTGGGAAGAAAAGCCGGATTGATGGAAGTCTTATGTGGATTAAATGCCTGATTCAATAGAATGAAATCGCTTTGTGCATAGCTGTTAATAGACGCAAATAAACCAAGCACAAATCCTGTTAGTTGAGATATCCGTTTCATACTTAAAACGTTTTATGTGCTTTTAGACGTGCCGCAATTCGAATCTGAAGTTTATCGTTTGCCAGAATTTTAACGGGCAATTCGCCGAGTTCGTTGGTGGTTAATCGTGCTTTAATGAGAATCCTATCTGCATTCATTTGCGATAGCTTTTGCCATTTTGTGCCTGAAATAGTAGCGTCCGTTATCTTTTGAGAAGGAATAGTTACTATGCCATTGACATTCGTTTGTCCTGGCATTAATACAACTTCAGTTCCTTGTGTGTACAAAGAATCTATGATTTGTAAAGAATTTCCAGTTCCAATCTGCCGGCAAAAATATACTTGCAATTTCCCGTCTGTTGGGAATCCATTTTCAATATTCAAGCGGAGCATGATTTCTTCAATATCTCCTGAGATGGATTTAAAATTATATTCGAAGGTATCGCGCACTTGCAAATCGAGCGTTAAACCATTAAGCGGCAAGGTAACTTCCGAATGCGTTTCAACATGGCTCGTATCGCGCAGAAAGTAGCTTGCATTAGGTAAACTATAATCGAAAGTGAAATTTCCTCTGCTTAGCATGAAGCGTGGAAATGAATTAATGACATTCGAAATATTCGAGCCATTTGTTGTGGTAAATGTATATTCCACTTGAACGGGTAGGGCAGATGAACTGCTCATGGCTTGAATAGAAGTGGGAAAACTAATTGAACTCAAGTCCACATTTGGGATTGATGATCCTGGTCTAAAAGCATTAAAACCCGATTGGGTATAATTGATTGGAATTCCTGTTGAATTACTCACCAAGATTCTTGCGGAAGGATTCGTAAAACTAAGATCTACTGCATTAATTACATTGCGAAACAAATGCAGAAATAAGGTGTCGTTGTTTGGTAAAGGAGCTGTATAATTACCAAAATTCCCGCAGAGTTTACTAAATTCTGTCTCCGAAAATTCAAGATGTGATACAAACTGATTGCTGATTGGAATAGCTTGATTGTTAATTCGAGTTGTTCGAATTGTGTATTTTACTTGTATTGATTCAGAACTGGTGGATGGAATGAGGTAAGCTCCTTGTAGATTTCGTTCAAGAGCTATTCCGATAGGGGTTTGAAGAGCATAGTTAAAAGGGACATCCTCTTTGAAAACTTCATTATTGATGATTAATTCTGGAATTTCTATGCTCAGAATACTGTTGTGAGGAACCCAACAATTGATGTTCAATTTGAGCAATCCTGATTTTAGAAATGCTGTATCAATGCGTGAGAGATTTCCCAATTGTGCATCAAGTGAATATGGAATGTTGAAGGAAACAGAATCAGTTAAGGTTGTTCCATTGGTTTGATTAGCATTGAAGGCATTTGTGTTTATCGCGCTAGCAAATACATTATTAGTTAAATTAACCAATGGAAGGTTGATGATTTCTGATGCGTTTTTGCCTTTGTTTGTTGTCGAATAGATTACTTCAACAATGCCTGATTCTCCCACCGAAATGAGCGTGGAGGAATTGTCCTCAGCCAAAATATCAGAAGCTGTTAAAGTTGAATTTACTAAGGGAAATGCAAAATCCGGATTCCATTCCGATTCTGCGAGTTTTGAAAAGTCATCTCGTTTGCATCCCGCTTGAAAAAAAAGCACTGTCCAAATGACAATCAATAGCAAGGTATTTCTAAACATCTTTTTTGTAATTTCTCTAAATCTACTTCGATAAATCATGCAAAAAATTAGTTAATCCATAATTAATTGAACAATGATAATTGCTTGTTTAGTAGGGTGAATGATTTCCGGTGGTGAATACAATGACCATATTCAATCAAGGCATCGCGATGCAATACCGTGCCATATCCCATATTTCTATCCCAACAATATTGAGGATGGTTTTCATGGAGTTTTTCCATTTCTTCGTCACGATGTGTTTTGGCTAAAACAGAAGCAGCTGCAATTGAAAGGAATTTCCCATCGCCACCTATAATTGAACTGTGTTCGATATCTGGATACTTTTTAAACCGGTTGCCATCGATTAATAAAAATTCAGGTGCCGGTTTTAACTGTGAAATTGCCCGATGCATAGCAAGAAACGATGCTTGAAGAATGTTAATCGTGTCTATTTCATCCACACTTGCTCTGCCAATTGCCCAAGCAATAGATTCTCTTTCAATAATTATTCGAAGTTCATCTCTTCGTTTGCGGCTCAATTGTTTTGAGTCGTTTAAAAATGGATGATGGAAGTCCTTGGGAAGGATCACCGCCGCCGCAACAACGGGCCCAGCAAGACAGCCGCGTCCCGCTTCATCTACTCCCGCCTCAACTTTATCGGGCCAAAGACTTGATTGAAGTTTTGAATGTTTCATGCAGTTAAAAATAGTATTTGTACCCTTTGCTCGGCGCATTTTCTTATTTTGGATTTTTATTTCACGATGAAGCCATTCTTATCATTCATTTTATTGCTTGTATTTCATATGCAAATTAAAGCTCAATGTTCTAGTTGCACTATAAATACAACATGCACAGCGAATCCTTTAGCTCCAGCACTTTGTCCCGAAGTACTTCCCAATGCATCGCAAGGATTAGCTTATGATACCGATGTTACGTTTTTTATTCCTCAACAATTCGATAATGGTGGGATTACACTTACCCTTTCTCAAATTACAATCACTTCTATTTCAGGACTCCCAAACGGGTTAACTTGGACAGCTAGTGATGCTGACAATATTTACGATATTACTTCCGATCCCTTAACACAAAGAGGATGCGTTAAAATATGCGGAACACCTGATGCCATTGGTTCTTATACCATTGCCGTAAATGTTATTGCTTCAGTTTCGGCACCCATTTCAACCACAGCACCACAAACATTTACGCTTCCTTTACTCGTTCTTCCAGGAGCAGGAGGCAATTCTGGCTTTACTTTCGATCCTGTTTCGGGTTGCGATTCAATTGATGTAAATTTTGAAGCATTGATTACCAGTTCAACGCAGCCTGTTAGTTATCAATGGGATTTTGGCAATGGGAATACATCAACCGAAATGATTCCAGAAACGCAGCTCTATGCTCAGCCCGATACTTATGTTGTAAATCTTCAAACGAACTTCCTTAATTATGTGCTCGAAAGTGTTACGTTTAATGTAACTGGTTCTAACTGGTGTGGCGATATTGAAGAGTTATTTTGTTCCGGTTTCTCAGCAGGTTCTCCAGATGTTTTCTTTCAATTAACAGTAGGTTCATCCACGCAACAAAGTGCAACAATCGATAATTCAACAGCATTCTCTCAAACAGGTCTTCAATACGTAATTAATGAACCTGTTTTTGGTTTTACTTTTTTCGATGAAGATGTTGTTACTGCGAATGATGACTTAGGTTCTACGATACTTCAAATTTCTGCGCCGGGTACCTATAATTTCAATACAAGTCAAGGATACGGCAGCTATACCATTGGAACCCAAATTGGTTTGTCGTTTACAAATTCTGATACCTTAATTGTGTTCGATTCTCCGGATGCACCAATCATTTCCTATTCAGATACATCAATTTGTGCGGGCGATTCAGTGCTGCTTTCTGTCGATTCAAGCAATTTTCATCAATGGTATTTCAGTGGAGAACAGCTATTTGGAG
>CALQJV010000022.1 GCA_943330985.1 Chitinophaga pinensis | reverse complement strand
GGTCGTTTTGGTCCGTATGTTCGGCACAATAGTTCATTTTATTCATTGCCCAAAACCGATGATCCATTGTCTGTAGATCAAGAACGAGCAATTGAAATAATTTTAGCTAAACGTAAAGCAGACGCTGAAAAAGTAATTACTCGGTTTTCCGATTCTGAACCCGAAATACAAGTTTTGAATGGTCGTTTTGGACCCTACATTTCTCAAGGAAAAGAAAACTTTAAAATTCCTAAAGACCGCGACCCAAAAACACTTTCATTAAACGACTGCTTGGCAATAATTGCCGACGAGGCAAACAAACCGAAGAAAATAAAAAGAGGGAAGAAATAATAAAGTATACCGTGAATCTTTTATCGCATTTAGATCTACAGCAAGTTCATGAATTAAAGGGCAGAGATTGGCCCGTTTCGAGCATTGGAAGAACTATTGAAGCATATTCAATGGAGCAAATGATTCGTCAAGAAGCCCCATCGGTTGTTTTAATTTCAGTCTGTGAAACGGGCGAAGAGTCTTTATTAAAGTTAATACGAGAATGCTTTTATTCTCTTTACATCACATCTAAAGGTTTCATGTGTGCCGATGCGGGCATTTTTATTGGAAATTCAGAAGCACTTCAGGAAGCACTTGGAAGAATTCGTGATTATGGATCTATTCCAATAGTTATTTCTCCTGATCAGTCCGTGACCTATCAAATGTACTTATCCTATTGTAATAGAGAACAAACGGTAAATCTACTTTCTATTGACGATTCTCCTGACTTAAATGAAGACATTCCATTTCCAGGTAACTCTAATTGGCTTTCGTTTGTTTTGTCGCACGCGCCTAACTATCTTTTTAATTATGCTCTTTTAGGTTATCAATCGTATTTATCAAATAGCGAAATGATAAAAACATTAACGGATTTGCATTTCGATTTACATCGCCTTGGGCAAATTCGAAAATCCATTTCATCGACAGAGCCATTATTCCGAAATGCCGATTTTGTGAGCTTTGATATTGGTGCTATTCGTGCTTCCGATAGCGATTGTAACATCAATCCAGGCCCGAATGGTTTATATGCCGAAGAAGCATGTCAATTAATACGTTATGCCGGAATAAGTAATAAATTAAGCATGGTAGGGGTTTTTGGTTGGATGAATAGGCCTAAATTAAATTCAATTACCCCAATGCTAATAGCCCAATTAATTTGGCATTTCATTGATGGTGTTCTAAGTAGAAGTTCTGATGGTGTTGTTGGCGAAGGAGACGATTACACTACTTATAAATTAACATCCGAAGATGTCCATGAAGAATTGGTGTTTTACAAGAACATATTTAATGGACGATGGTGGATGAATGTTCCAATGAATGATCATTCAAAAGGGAAATATAAGAAACATCGCATCGTTCCTTGCGCTTATGAAGACTACCAACAAGCAATGAAAGGTGAAATTCCTGATACTTGGTGGCAAACATATCAAAAGTTAATGTAAAGATTTTAGCCTGTTTATCAGGCGATTAACCCTTATTCAATATTATTTATTAACCGTTTATTCACATAGCATGTTGCACGAGACGTATTTATTTACGTATTTTAGCCACCCTTAAAAGATTAAACAGAGAACCAACACGGATATAAATGAAAATACGGATAACACTTGCCTGTCTTTTTTCAACGATTTTTATGGCTAATGCCCAGCAAGATCCTCAGTTTAGTCAAAACATGTTTAATAGATTGATGTTTAATCCAGGTTATGCTGGAACATCTGGTGCTATTTGCGTAACCGGTATTAACAGAAGCCAGTGGATGGGTTTTGAGGGCGCGCCTAAAACATTTGTACTTGGTGTTGATATGCCAATTCAAGCTATTAAAGGAGGCGTTGGACTGACTTTAGTACAAGATAAGATTGGAGTTGAGAACAACGTATACGCCAAGCTTGCATATTCATACCATTTAAAATTAAAAGACGGGACTTTAGGTTTGGGCTTGGATTTAGGAATGATGAATAAAACATTAGATGGTACTTTATTGAAGCCTTTAGATAATACAGACAACTCCATACCAAACTCTTCAGTAGGTTCTACTGTTTTTGATGCGGGGCTTGGTGCTTATTATACGAGTAAAACATTTTATGCAGGATTATCTTCCACGCATTTACCTCAATCAACATTTGATTTAGGTACATCTAAATACCAATCCCGTAGACACTATTATGTCACGGCAGGATATCATTATCAATTAAATCCAGATATTGAAATACGACCATCTATATTTATTAAAAATGCAGCAAAAACGCAATTTGATATTAATTGCAACGTGCATTATAAAAATAAATACTGGGGGGGATTGTCTTACCGTTTACAAGATGCTGTTATAGTAATGTTGGGCGCGGATGTATACAAAGGTTTAAAAGTTGGTATTGCTTACGACGTAAATACATCAACATTGAGTAAATACAATAGTAACACGTTGGAGTTTATGCTTAACTATTGCTTTAAAATAAAAATAGAAAAGCCACGTCAAATTTACCGTAACGTAAGATATTTATAGGTTTCCGTTGAAACCTCCGTTTCCGATTTTCGTTTACCCCAAAAATTATTAACAGTTTATACACAATTGTTTTTTGACATTCGCGTTTAATTTTCACCAAACAATAAATATTATGACTAAGCCCCTGAAAAGAGGAGTCATCTTTCCATTTACGATTTTAACTATTTTCATCTTAATCCTAACTGGATGTGGAAATAGCGGCAATGGTTATTTGACTGGCGTTGAAGGAAGAAAAAATTGGTTCCAAGAAGATCCATACGGAATGGTTTACATTCCAATGGGATCCTTTAATATGGGACCTAGCGATCAAGATGTTGGTTTTGGTTTGACTTCTCAGAGCAAAACAGTATCTCTTCCAGCTTACTACATGGATCAAACCGAAATTACAAACAACGAATATCGTCAGTTTGTAAATTGGGTAAGGGATTCATTGGCAAGAAGAATTATTGGGGAAGAAAATGAGGATTATTTGGTTACTGCAGATGAATACGGTAACGACTACCCAACGCCTTATTTGAATTGGGAAGAGCGCCTTGATTTTCAAGATGAGGATTTCAGAGAGGCCCTAGAGCCAATGTATCTTCCTGAAAACGAACGTTTTTATGGACGTAAAGAATTTGACACACGTAAGTTTCTTTATGAATATTGGTGGATTGATTATCAGGCTGCTGCTCAAAGAGGAAACAGACCACAGGGTCTAAAAGACCGTTCTCTATTTATTAAAAGAGAAACCACTGCGATTTACCCTGATACTCTTGCATGGATTCACGATTTCACCTATTCATACAACGAGCCTTTAACTAATATGTATTTCTGGCATCCTGGATATGATGATTATCCTGTAGTTGGTGTAAACTGGAGACAAGCACGCGCATTTTGTATTTGGAGAACGAATATCCGTAACGGATTTTTATACTCAGAGGGCGAGTCCTACGAACAAAATTATCGTCTTCCAACTGAATCTGAATGGGAATATGCGGCTCGTGGGGGGCTTGATCTAAGTCCATATCCATGGGGAGGTCCCTATATCCGAAATAGTGTAGGTTGTTTCCTTGCTAACTTTAAACCTTTACGTGGTAATTATATCGATGATGGTGGTCTTACAACTTTAAGAGCCGATTCTTATAATCCGAATGGTTATGGTTTATATTGCATGGCTGGAAACGTTGCAGAATGGACTTCAAATGCTTTTGATGAATCTGCTTATAATTTTTCACATGACAATAGTGCCGATTATACATACGAAGCTAAAAACGAAGACCCTATTGCTCTAAAAAGAAAAGTAATTCGTGGGGGGTCTTGGAAAGATGTTTCTTATTTTCTTCAAGCAGGAACGCGTACTTATGAATACCAAGACACTGCTAAATGTTATATTGGATTTCGATGTGTTGTGTCTTACATCGGTAGAGATAAAAATGATATTGCAGAATAATAAACAACAAACAAATCAATTCACTTACTTCTAACTTTTAAAAACAAAAAAAACAATGGCTAATTTTCTTGCATCAAAAAAAGGGAAACGATTTATGGGGATGGTCTACGGACTTGGAGCAGCAGTCGTTATCGTTGGAGCCCTTTTTAAAATTCTTCACTGGCCTGGAGCAAATGAAATGTTAACTGTGGGTCTATTGACGGAAGCTGTAATTTTCGCTATTTCTGCATTTGAAAAACCACATGAAGATCCAGATTGGTCATTAGTATATCCAGAGTTAGCTGGAATGCATGACGATGAAGATGGGCATAACAAAAAAGCTATCGCATCAAATAAAGATGGTGTATCACAGCAATTAGACAAAATGCTAGAAGAGGCGAAAGTTGGTCCAGAGTTAATCGCAAGTTTAGGTAATAGCTTGAAAACACTAGGTGACAACACATCAAAATTAGCAGACATCACGGATGCTTCTGTTGCTACAAACGAATACGTTTCAAGTATTAAAAAGGCGTCTCAGAGTGTTGATGATTTATCAGACTCTTACAACAAAGCATCTGAGTCTTTAACTGGATTGTCTATGACAAACCAAGATGGTGCTACATACGGAGAGCAACTTCAGCGTGTTTCTAAAAACTTATCTGAATTAAATTCTATTTATGAACTTCAATTAAGAGGTGCGTCTCAGCATTCTGAAGCAACTGCCAAATTATATACAGGTATTGAGTCATTGATGAGCAATCTTCATGAATCTGTTGCAGATACTAAGAAATATAAAGAGGAAATGTCTCAATTGACTTCGAATCTAACTTCCCTTAACACCGTTTATGGCAACATGTTAACCGCCATGAACATCAACCGTTAAGACTATAGTTCTATTATTTTATTAATTAAAAACAAAACAAAGAACTAATGAGTGGAGGTAAAGAAACCCCAAGACAAAAAATGATTGGGATGATGTACTTGGTACTTACGGCGCTTCTTGCCCTAAATGTATCCAAGGAAATTCTTGAGGCTTTTGTTGTCATGAATAATGGTCTAGTTAAAACGAATACAAACTTCGAGACAAACAATACAACGTTATATGCTGCTTTAAAGGAACAATTATCACTTGAACCTACGCGAGCTAAAATCCCTTATGACAATTCTGTCAAGGTTAAAAAATGGTCTGATGAAGTTCATAAACTAATTCATGATATTCAAGTCGAATTAATTTCTGCAGAAGATCAGGTTGGAAAAGAAGTTGCCGATACATTAGCTACTAAACTTGGCAGTGTTCAAAACAAAGATAAATACGACAATTGTACGCGTATTATGTGTGGAGAAGCGGTTGATGGCTCTGGAGGGAAAGCACGTATTTTAAAAGACAAGCTAATTGCTTTTAAGAAGAACATGCTTTCTGTTTTACCTCCTGAAATTGCTAAGAAAACTCAGTTGGGCTTAGACACGAATGATCCACCGAAACACGGAACGGGAGTTGAAACTTGGGAAACTAATAAGTTTTATCACCTTCCATTAGCTGCTCAGGTTTCTGTATTGACTCAAATACAAACAGAGATTAGAAATGCAGAAGGAACCGTATTGAATGAATTGGTTAAATCGATTGGTGCAAAAACCATTAAGGTTGATAAACTGGCTGCTCAAATGATTCCTTCTTCAAGTGTAGTTACTCTTGGCGATGAATTCACAGCAAAAATATTTGTGGCTGCTTTTAATTCTTCTATGACTCCTGATGTAACTGTTAACGGTCGTCAAATTACGGAGGTTGATGAGAATGGTTCTGTGGTTTACAAAGCACGCCCATCTTCCGAAGGAGCTCAAAAAATTAAAGCTTCTGTGAAATTTATCAATGCGGAAGGTAAAGATGAAGTTTCTGATGTTGAATATGAATATATGGCTATTAAACCGGCAGCTGTTGTATCTCCAACGAAGATGAACGTGTTTTATATTGGTGTTGATAATCCTGTTTCTATTTCTGTTCCCGGCTCTGACCCAACTAAAATTGAAGCTAGTTTAAATGGCGCAACTGGAACGTTAACAAAAGTTAAACCAGGCGATTATATTGTTAAGGTTTCAGGTGGTACAAAATGTACCATTCCGGTTAGTGTTAAAAATGCTGCTGGAAAAGCATCTTCAATGGGTGCTCCCGAATTCCGCGTTAAGAGAATACCCGATCCAACTCCCATGCTTCTTGGAAAGAAAAGCGGAGAAGCAATTTCATTAGGAGAAATAAAATCTGCAGGTTATTTATCTGCTGTTTTAGAAGGATTTGATTTTCAAGCAAACTTTACTATTCTCTCTTTTGAATTTGGTGCGAATATTGGCGGTCTTTATAAGACTGCTCAGGTTACTGGAAACAGATTTGATTCTGCAGTTACCGCTTTATTGAATCAGGTAAAACCGGGCGGCAAAATATTCTTCGGCGATATTCGTGCGAAAGGACCAGATGGAACCGTTCGTACTTTAACAGCCCAGTATAAGGTTAAGTAATATTTATTCACTTAAATCAACACATATGCTTCGTAAAGGAATTTCATTTCTCGTTTTCTTAACACTTGTTACTTCAGTGTTAAATGGGCAATCTGTATTGGGTGACGAAAAAGCGTATGATGGTGTTTTTAAGCGTGATCATATTGCGAGCAGAAAACCCATTCCTTATGCCCCAATTAGAGAGGCCGATGTTATGTGGAAAAGACGCATTACGCGCTACATCGATTTAAGAGAGAAAATGAACCTTCCGCTTTATTTCCCAATTGGAAATGATGTGAATGGCTTAAGAAGCTTAACCAATGTTCTATACAAAGCAGTAACCGAAGAAGTTTCTCTTCGTGTTTATAGCAGCGCTACAGATGATTTTTCTGTTGAATTAACTCCTGGTGATGTTAAAAAAATTACCGAGAAGAGTTTCGAGAAAACGGTTCCTAGTATGTTAGACCCATCTGTTGATACAACTATTACCGTAAAAGAGAGTTTCTCCCCTAATAAAGTTAAAAAATTGATGATAAAAGAAGAGTGGTTTTTTGATAAACAACGCTCTGTTTTGGATGTTCGCATTTTAGGGATTTGTCTTTTATATGAACAGGAAGATAAAGACAAGGGTGATCAGCCGCTTTTTTGGGTGTATTTTCCAGAAGCAAGAACCTTATTAGCCAAATATGACGTGTTTAATCGTCAAAATCCTTCGGAGCGAAGATCTTTCGACGATATATTTTGGAAGCGTCAGTTTAGTAGCTATATTGTTAAGGAAGAGAACGTGTTTGATCGATCAATAAATGAATACAAAAAAGGTATGGATGCGCTCTTAGAGTCAAATAGAATTAAAGATGACATTATAATTTTTGAACATGACCTCTGGGAGTTCTAAAGATAATTCTCAATTTGTTTAACCTCCACGCTTACACAAAAAAGGCTTTCCAAAACGGAAAGCCTTTTTTGTTTGAGATAAATTTAGCTATACGAACTCTTCTCCTTTTTCAACCTTTACATTGGTAACCATTTGACGAATCTCTTGCTCATCTTCCATTTTACAAATGAGTAAAATACCATCCGACTCAACCACAATAAATCCTTCAAGCCCCTGAATAACAACTAGCTTTTCTTTGGGAACACTCACAACACAATTCTTTGTGTTATTTACCATTACGTGCTTGCCGATAATTGCATTTCCATTTGCGTCTTTGTTTGAATTCTCATACATCGAGCCCCAAGTGCCTAAGTCGGACCAACCAAATTCAGATGGAATAACGAAAACATTCGACGCTTTTTCCATGATGGCATAATCCACAGAAATATTCGTGCATTGAGTATAGGCTCTTTCAATAAATGCAGATTCATTTTCTGTGAAATAAACATCGATTCCGTCTTTGAAAATCTGATTCATTTCTGGCAAATGCTGTTCGTAGGATGCAATGAGTGAGGCCGATGAACAAATAAAAATGCCTGCATTCCAAAGAAAATCTCCGCTTGACAAAAAAGATTTGGCCAATTCAATATTCGGTTTTTCTGTAAATGTTTTCACCTTTTTAACTTCCTCAAAACTTCCCGAAGAATGGTAATCAACAAATTGAATATAACCATAACCTGTATCGGGCCGACTTGGTCGAATACCTAATGTTATAAGCGAATCGGATACTTGTGTGAAGGAAAATGCTTTTTTAATTTGATCAATGAAAACATCATCTTTAAGTATCAAGTGATCCGATGGCGCTATAACAATCTGTGCCAAGGGGTCGGATTTAGATATTTTATGCATTGCATAAGCAATACAAGGAGCCGTATTCCTTCGAGATGGCTCTAATAATATTTGGTTACTTGATATTCCTGGAATCTGATCTTTAACTAATAGATCATAACTTTTATTCGTTACAATGTAGATGTTCTCTTTCGGGATTAACTTTTCAAAACGGTCATACGTTTGTTGAAGAAGCGTTTTACCTGTTCCTAATATATCTAAAAACTGTTTTGGATAATTCTGTTTACTCATTGGCCAAAAACGACTACCAATGCCGCCAGCCATAATTATGCAAAATAAATGCTTGTTTTCCATCTGTTTCCGAATAGGTTAATGGTTAGAACTTTTAAATGAAAATTGAAAATATCAATTTCCGAAAATGCTCATTTTGTTTAAAGCTGCAAGTTACAAATTCTAAAGGCTTTCTTCAGAAATTGGTTCAACTTCGGCTAAGGGATTAATCAAATAATGCTTCCCAGAACCGAATTCTTCACATCGGAAATACTTTCTTCTTTGTTTCCCTTTTTTAAAAATACGGCCTGTTTTTAACTTAAAAACAGAGTCTTCTGGTAGGTCTTCGAGGGTTAAAAAAATCACCGAATCAAATTGACGAAGAATTCTTAATAAATCCTCGTCCACACAACTACTTGCGGCTGGATTATTCATATAAGCAACAACTCGATTTAGAACTTCAACGGGAAATACATCTTCCCTCAAAAAAGGGCTCATGAGTTTTTTAAACGCATTCTTCCATTCTACACCGTGAGGTTTTACCGACTGCCGGTATGTATTCCACGTATCGAAATGGGCAATTTCATGAACGAGCGTTATTAGAAATGCGTATTTATTTAAATTATAATTAACGGTTATTCGATGTCCGCGATTTACCCCAAGCGTTGGCCTAAAATCGCCCAGCTTGGTTGATCGGTCTTTTGTTATTTTAAGATGAACGCCATACTCGATAATCCAATTCACAATAAGCGGAACAGATGTTTCGGGAATGTATTTAATGAGAACTTGTGTGTATTGCTCTTTCATTTATGCAAATATGATAAACTGTATCATTAAAATGCCCTTAAAAAATCATGGATTTTATATAAAACTAGTAAGGCATTATTCGTAACATTGCTTATCAATTTAAAATCATGCGCTACTATATTAACTCGGGGCTTTTTTCAATTTTAATTCTTTGCTTTTTTCTTCCATTTATTGAAATAAAATGCAATGAAAGTACACTTGCTAAAATGAATGGATTTGACTTGGCAATTTCGGGGGACATTTCGCTTGATGATTCAGGAATGATGGATTATTTAAAAGATAGCGAAGAGTACAAAGCATTAAAAAACAAGAAGAATAACCATGCAGACCCTTTTACAATAGCCGTTTTAATTTTTTGTGTTGGGGGAATTATTATAAATTTTACAATGAAAAAATTGCGAGAAAAAATAACGATTTCTCTTGCAGGTGTAATCGCTTTGTTAATGTTGGTGTTTAAACTTGTTTTTACCGCAGCGTGGGATAAAAAAATGCCTGAAATGGGTAAAATGATGGCGCTTATTAAACTTGAATTTGGAGCCGGCTTTTGGCTGGTAATTATAGGTTCTTTGGGAATCGTGGGATTAAACATTTATTATTTAAAAATTGACCGCCGCGATAAATACATTAGCGTTTATAACCCCGAAGAGGAGGAGCCAGATCTATCTAAAGAAGTATGATTATCGGTAACTTCCAAAAGCAACAAAGGTCTTCGAATAGTATGGTTCATTTAAGGAATTTACGACCACTCCTTTTTTAGAACTTGCATGAATAAAGTGATTGGGAGTAATTGTTATTCCTACATGCGAGACTTTTTTTCCATCTGTTTTGAAAAAAACCAAATCTCCTTCTTTTACTTCTGATTTGTTGATTTTTCTTGCGTTCTGATAAATCAATAAAGACGTTCGATCTAATTCGATTTTAAAAAAGCTGCTGTAAATACTGGAAACAAATCCAGAGCAATCGGTTCCGTTTATCGAATTTCCCCCATATTTATAAGGCGATCCAAGCCAAGGAACAATTACTTTAATAAACTCTATATTACTTGTTTCGGGTAAGGAAATTCCAAGTTGTTCTTCGTATTTATGAATTTCCCTTTG
>CALQJV010000021.1 GCA_943330985.1 Chitinophaga pinensis | reverse complement strand
TGCAAAACGCCCATCGATAAAGAGAAAGCTGTATCTGCCATTTTGGAAACTCTAGAACGACATGGGGTTTTTAAAAAAGAAGATGTGGTTTATTCGCATGTTGCTGGCCCCGAAACCTGGGAAAATTGGACACTCCGCAAGGGTGGTTTTGTTGGAGGTTATCCGCAATTCCTAAAAATAAAACCTTGGAACATGATGAATGCGCGTTTAACGAAAGGGTTTTATCTGTGTGGCGACAGTGTTTACCCTGGCCAAGGAATTCCTGGTGTTGCTTTGAGCGGAATGATTGCCGCAAAGAAGCTTTTGATGGATTATTAAAGAGGCTTACTTATCTATAAACAACGTTTATGATATCGGGCAACTGATTATTCTTTTGATTTTAATTCCTGTTCTATTTCCTCAATAGAAGGTAAACTTGATTTTAGTTCCTCCGGCAATATTTCTGTTAATTGAAATTCGCTTACTCCCATAGGTTTATTGATATCACGCAAGGCAAACTCCGCTTCAAAGTTATTTTTATCCCTGCAAAGCAAGATGCCAAGAGTCGGATTATCGGACGGTGATTTGATTAAACTATCGACCGCCGATAAATAAAAGTTGAGCTTACCGGCATATTCGGGAATGAATTTGGTGTTTTTTAACTCAATTACAACGTAGCATTTCAACTTTACATGATAAAATAGCAAGTCTATATAGTAATCGGTTTCTCCAACCGCTACATGATATTGCTTGCCAATAAATGCAAATCCTTTTCCCAGCTCCAAAAGGAATTTTGTGACGTGAGACAGCAACTGGTTTTCTATATCTTTTTCATGAAATGGTTGGCTCATGGTTAAGAAATCGAAAATATAGGGGTCTTTAAGTGTTTGGATTGCCAGATCGGATTGAGATTCTGGCAAGGTTGTTTGAAAATTGGTAATGGCTTTACCCTGTCTTTCGAAAAGACTCGTTTTTATTTGCAAAGCCAAAACATCTCTGCTCCATCCGTTTTCAAGAGTTTGTTGGATGTAGAAATATGCTTCTGTTATGGATTTTGCTTTAGTGAAGATTTCAACATTGTGACGCCAAGGTAATTTTCCACCAAGCTGGTGGAAAATTGAATCTCCTTTGTAAAATTGATATAGTCTCCTGATATTGTAAAGGTTGGTCTTTGAAAACCCTTTCATATCTGGAAACTCCTTATGTAAATCTTTGGATAACTGATCTAAAAAGCCTGTGCCGTAAGCTGTTTGGGTTTCTTATATCATTTTACCTAAATCCCAATAGAATGAAATTAACTCTTCGTTGGCTGCGAGCGCAACCTTTACGCGCGCCACTCGAATCCGATCTTTTACTTCTTTTAACCAATCGGTATAGTTGATATGATTTGTTGTCTGATTCATACTATTTCGGCTTGCGTGTTTTTTCCTTTATCAGATTGCTAACCACTGTTTAAAGGGTTCTGCCTTCGGTGATGGAATGGATTGAATTAACCTGAATATTTGTTCAACGTTTCCTGCCAGTGTATTCCGTTTTTTTCCGTTACTCAACATAGCTACCTGGGGACAATTTGTCCCTATGTAGTTGTTTAATTCGGTATCTCTTTTACGCATTTTTTTCAGGTAATCTGTTGGGTTCACAGAATCTGTCAATACTCCGACAATGTCTACCAATGAAAAAAACCATACTTCATTTTGTACGTCATAATGCCTGCGGATTTCGCTATTTTCAAAAACAGTTACATCATTAGTCATATCTAATTACTATATATTTTTCAGTGTCTTTTTTCTCTGCTTAGAACAAAGTTCCTATTTCCCTTACCTGAGATCATATCGGCTTATTCTTTAGGGGAAATCGTTTCATGCAATTTAAAAAAGATAATAATCAATCTTTATTGCTTTTGTTGGAATTACTTAACAACTATACTGCTCGCTGCCATACTATCTCGTTTTGCCTCTTTGTGCATTCCGAGTTTGTGATAGGTTTCGGCTCTTCCCAAAAATGCATCGGGATCATTTTGATTGAGTGAAATTGATTGATTGTAATCGTTTAATGCGGCTTGCATTCGGCCTTTTAACACATGTTGATGGGCGCGAGCTGCATAGTAATAGGAGTATTTGGGTTCTAAACGAATGGCTTCATTGATATCTCGGAGACCTGCTGTATCATTGAACATATTAAATCGCACCTCAGCTCTTTGGAACCATGAATCAGCAAAGTCGGCTTGTAAATCGATGCATCTTGAATAATCACGAATGGCGGCATTAAAATCAAGAAATGGGTAATTGGCGATACCGGTTTCTCCTTCGGGAGTGAAGAAACGGGAAAACAAAAGTCCTCGATAATACCAAGCCATGTAGTTCGAAGAATCTATTTTTACTGCTTGATTTAACGCATTAATCGCCGAGGGAAATTGATCGGAAAAATAATGCATTCGGCCTGTTTCAATCCAAGCATCGGAGGCAATGCGTTTGTTTGAATTGCTGTGTAACATCCGAAATGATTTCCCCGCAAGGGAAGTATCCTTTTGAAGGATTTGGATTCGGGCCATTTCCAAACGCGCTTCTGCCCAATTCGGATTAATTTCCATGACGCGTTTGTAATCGTCTAATGCTAAATTGGTTTTTTGGATTTTCTGATAACACCGTGCTCGAAGCAGATAAATACTATCGCGTTTGTCTTCTTTCGAAATGCAGGTGTTTAATTCGATGATAGCCCCGAGGTAATCTTTCTCGTTCCAATTCTGCTGTGCTATTTGAAAATGATTTGTCGGTTTTACGCAAGATGCCGCGAGCAAAATAAAAATGAATCCGAAAACTAGATGAACCCTTCCCAAAATCCGCATATGATGTTTACTCAATGTTACAATCAACAAGAGGTTGGGGATTTTGTCCATTCAGCGAAACCGTTGAAAGTACGCGAATGTTGCCTGTAAAATCGGAGTTTGATGGAGAAGAATTGTGCTTTTTATTGGCAATGAATTGTTGAATCATTCCGGGACTTTCGGCCATGTGGCGGATTTGGTGTGGCATCAGGTATTGACTGAGTTTCACCTCTTCATTCTTTCCTGTTAAGGCATTTTCTTTCCAGACCCAAATTCTCGATTTCTTTTCTTGAATGCGCAAATCCCAACTAAAGTGACATGCTGCATCTGCCCAACGGGCGCTTCCCCATTGTAGAAAAAGACCAATTGGCAAAAGTATCTGGGTGCCTAAAAACAAACAAAGTACAACGGGGAATAATTTCTTTTTGCGGTATTGAAGCAGATGTGCGCCTCCCGGTTTGAAAACATCTCCTTTAAACTGAAATAAATCATAAAGCAAATAGGAGATACCCGAAATCCAACGTCGAATACTATCGGCAGGAAAAAATATGATGGACGAAAAAATAATCAGAACTGGGAAAAAGCCAGAAGGAAATAGTATGATGGCGATGAGCTGAACAATAACAACCCATTTAAATGCAAATACGCTTGTGGATTTGTCGAGCAAAAAGTGCGGAATAATAAAATCGAACAGCAATAATGTCCAAGAAATGGCAATTGGGAAAATTCCGGAAATGATCCAATTAGGAAAGTGAAATATGAAATGCAGCCCCAAATTTTCAAGCCAAATATTCAATGGTCTTCCGGCGAATAGCCAATCTGCATTGAGTTTTGCCATGCCGGCGAAAATAAAAACTAAGGCAACCTGAATCTCGAAAGCCAAAACACTCCAGCGCGGAATTAGTTCAACACGAATAGAAGGATTTCTGATTAAGTCGATGGAGAACAAGCGATTTGCTGGCGATAATGAAAGCATCATGGCCATAAGCAAAACAAAATAATAATAACTCAAGTAATTCGCTTGATCGATGAGCGAAATATAGGCGAATAAGAAAGTGAAAAACAGGGTATTTATTCTAAAAAACCATCCAGCTGCAAGCATCAATGCCGAAACAAAAAGCAATGCAAAAACGAAATACATTCCAAAGCCAGAAAGCGGTTGAATCCAATGCAAACCAGGATAGGAGAAATAATATTTGGGCTGAATATATAGTTCAGAAACTCTTCCTCCAAAAATCATATACAAGGACCAAATAGCCATTGCAAAACCGAAGGCAACACGAAAAGCAACAAGCGAATCCAATGGAACCGGTCGAAAGAGCGCGGAAGTCCATTTCTGAAATCGTGATTCGTTTGAGCTGTTGACGGAATCAGTATTCATTTGTTCTGTTTGAGTGGCTGAAAGTACATGATTTTAAATGAAAAATGAAAAATGAATTTCGGTTTGTATTGGAGCTAATTCAAACATCCTAATTTTGTTACTTTGCCAAAACAGATTATGCGCCCATTTCTAGTTCTCCAATTTTTACTCGCCTCAACTTTGTGTGTTTTTGGTCAAGCGCCCAAAATGCGTTTGGGTTTTACGGCAGGTCCAACCATTGCTTGGGCTTCGGGGGTGTCACAATTAAGTTCTCGGTTTTTTATTGTTAATAGAGCCGGTTTTCAGGGTGGAATTACAAACTCCATCGAACTTGGTGAGCATTTTTTTGCATCGGTATCGGCAAGTTATTCCATTCAATCATTTGCCCTTCGTCAAACTAGCGCGCCAGCTGTTGGTGTTGATGCCCGTTTTCGTTCGCATAACTTGGAATTCCCAATGATGCTTGGATTTTCTGGATACTTGGGTTCTTTGCGACACCGCGAATTTATTGGTGCTGGTTTGCAACTTAATTTAAACTACGCCCAAAACGTGAAACTAAGTGGTGACAGCGCTAGTATGTTGA
The DNA here is from genome assembly GCA_943330985.1 of Chitinophaga pinensis. The sequence goes on along the minus strand of CALQJV010000021.1, from coordinate 5,675 downwards.
ATTATAGTACAATTGCTTCCCAAAACAAAAGCGCATATCCTGTTCTTATTGCTGGATTTGAAGTGGGTTCCATTTTTAAAAATGATGCAGCCTTGTATTTTGGAGCAACTTTCCGTTATGGCTTGCAAGATGTGTATTCAGGTAGTTTTAATTCTGCCAGATTTTCTAATCAAGTTGCAACATACAGCGGAACTTATCTTGGAATCGGAATCACATATTATTTACCAAGGTATTCATACTGGTTTAAGCGCGAATTTATTTATTAACGCGAAATCCAATCGGCGGGGTTCAATTTGGTTTTGCCTTTCCAAATTTCGAAATGCGCCTCCGACTTATTACCACTATCGTCGCGGTCGGCAATTCCAATGGTTTGACCAGCAATTACTTTTTGACCTTTGGAAACCGATGCAGATGCTAGGTTGCTATAAACAGTGAGGTATTCTCCATGCTTGATAATGATGGCCATATTGGCTCCGGGAATTGAAATAACTCCAGAAACCTCACCAGCAAAAATGGACTTTACCGAAGCGCCCGCATTGGTTGAAATATTAATTCCATTGTTGTTTGTGCTGATCCCTTTTAATACTGGGTGAGGATGCGTACCGAATGATTCGGATATAACACCACGGTCGACTGGCCAAGGCAAGCGCCCTTTGTTGGATTCAAACTTCCCCGATAATGCACGTGTTTCTGTTGTTACGCGCATTTTGGGTTCTTTGGGTGTTTCGGGAGCTGGCTTGCCTTCGGAAACGGCTTTTTTACGATTGGCTTCCGACTTGGCCTTTGATTTTGCCTCCGCCCTAATGCGTTCTTTGGCAATTTCTCTTTCTATGACCCTTTGAATTGATCCATCCAATTTTCGTGCATCGGCGCGTTTTTTCTCGAGGTCCTTCTTTAGCGTTTTCTCTTTCTTTTTAAGAACCGACAACGTTTGTTCTTGCTCTTTCTTTTCAATATTCAACTCTTTTTTTTCGCGTTCTTCGGATCCTAGCAAATCGCGTTTTGTAGACAAATCCGTTTTAAACTGCTTCACTCTTCCATCCAATTCTCGCTGCGTTTCTTCAATTAACAAAGCCTGCTCGCGTCTGTAGCTATTGTATTTTCGCAAATAATACAAACGCTTATAGGCTTGTTGAAAGTCATTTGCCGAAAACAAAAGCATTAACGCAGACTCTTGATTGCGTGTTAAATATGCCTGACGAATTAACTTTCCGTATGAAGTTTTAATTCGGTTGAGGTCGGTTTGAAGCTCCAGTATTTTTTCTCCATCATTTTGAATAGATGAACTAAGCATATTCACCTCCAACTGAATGGTATTAATTAAACGTTTGCGGTCTTCAAGTTTTTTATTGAGGATTTTTAACTGACTTAAACTGAGTTTTTTGTTTTTCTTCGTTTCAGAAATCAGCTTATTGGTGGCTTCAATTTCATTTTGGAGCACCTTTTTTCTTCGTTCAAGTTCAGAGCGATTCGATTGGGCAAAGGCATGAAGCCCAAATCCCAAAATGAATAGAACGATGAAAAAATGCTTAGTTACCCGAAACATAATCTTCTGGAATATTGAAAGGCAGATTCAGCTCTTTATTGATTGTCATTCGGGAATATTCCAAATCTATTTTTACTTGTTTATCGGCTTGAGCAGTAATAATTAACTTATTGGGCATACTCAAATCATCCACCTTTTCGAATTGCAAATAGTTCACCGTGAATTTCCTAACCGGACGATAGTCTTGCATTTCCATGCGTACAATTTTATTTTGCAAGGAAGAGAACCAAATTTCCTGAGTAAGAATTTGTGGCATTTCTACATCAATCTCTCTGCGGATTCTTCGTTTTTTTAGTGTGCTTAAAACAAGCTCGGTGTTTTCTCTATCGCTTATATATTGTTCTATTGAATAATGCAGATAAGCATTCCCAAGAAGAATTGCTTGAATCATTTTAAAATTGACTTCGATTTGAAGCAATTCATTCAAATACTTGAAGTCGCCTTTAAAATACGTTCCATTAATTCGATTAATAAATTTGAGAGAATCGGGAGTAATTAGCGCACGAGCAACTTCAATTCCTAATGCTGGCGAAATGCTAATCCAAATAGCGCTGTCTTTTTTGATGCGAAGATTTGCTGAAAATGCGTTGGTTTGGTTATTTATATCGGAGTTTACCGAAACTTTTGCCCCAAACCAATGAACAGGAGCATCGGCAATTTGCATTGCCCGAGAAAGACTATCTGGGCTTGAAATGCCCGTTTTAACAATGTCGGTTGAAGAATCAACAGGGGAATGAGTAATTGGTTTTTTTGCGCGGCAAGAACTAGCTAAACCCAGCAGAGAAATCAAAAAAGTGTTTACTATGAAAGCCCGCGTTCTCATTAAAAGATATATTTCTTTTGGGCAATTTTCAAATCAATTTTATCACTTACTCCGCCTAATTCTTTTGCACGATTCCAAAAATCAAGAGCATCTGCCGTTTTACCTTGTTTAATTAAAATATCGCCTTTGTGTTCCATGATGGTGCCGCTTTTAATTCCACCATTTTCAATGGCCTTGTCAATCCAAATGGATGCGTTTTCTAAATCGCCCATTTCAAAAAGTATCCAAGCGAACGTATCTTGAAAGGAAGAGCTGCCGGGTTCGAGTTCGTTGCATTTCTCGGAAAGTTGTTTTGCTCTATTCAGGTTTACCTTTCGGATTGAAAGGTAATACGCAAAATTATTCATCACGTATGTATTGCTCGAATCGAACTTTAAAGCCATCTCATACGATTCGTCACTTTCTTTATACTGTTTGGTATAATTGAAACAATCGCCTAGTGAAGCAAAAAACTGTGATGAGAGCGGCGCATTGGATGTTGTAATATTCGCTCCCGCTTTTAATGACTCAATTGCCTTTTCGTATTGCTTTAGCTGAATTGCAGCAATTCCATTGTATAAGTAAACGGTGGGTTGATATGGAAATAATTCAATGGCCTCTTTACTTAAATCAAACATATTCTGATAATTGCTCAACTCAGAATCAATTAGTAAAAGTTGGTTCCACACATTGTAGCGCCCTTTATCGGCAGCCAAAACCAACATATATTGTTCGCGGGCTTCTTGCAATTTTTCTTCCCTCAAAAGAAAATCACCATAAACTGCGTGCGCCTGCGGATCTTCGGGATGCGCCGCAACCAATTCCCGGCAAAGCTCCATGGCTTGATAGACCAATTCGGGATATTGTAAGGTGATATCAAAATACGATGAAAGCACCTGAATTTTTAATTCCAATGAACTTTCGGGATTAGCAAACGCTTTTTTCAATTCTTGATACGACTTTTCTTTATCTCCTTGACGACGGTAATATTCGGCCAATGAAAAATGCACATTGGGGTTTTCTGGGTCGCGTTTAATGATTTCTTTATACTCTTCAAGAGCCTTTTCAGGTTGATTGGTATCTTCATAAATCTCCGCTAAAAAACCTCGGTAACCAATTTCATCCGGAAAAGCATTCATCAATTTCTGAATCTCGAGAATTGCCTTTTCCGGTTTCCCAAGCCGCACAAACAAGTTCTTTTTTTGGAGCGCCACCTCTTCGTTTATACCGGATAGGATTTCCAATTCTTCATAAACTTTGACGGCTTCACTGTATTTTTTTTCGTTTACTAAAGCCGTTCCGAGACCCAAAAGATATTCTTGATTATTGGGCTCTTTTTTATGAAGCTGATTCATTAATTGAGCTACTTCGCCATATTTCCCATTTTGGGCATAAATATCCGCAAGCGACAATTTGTACCATTTGTTTGAATCATCGAAACGAACAGCATTTTTTCCGCTTAGTTCTGCTAAATCGGATTTTCCTGTGTTTAAGTAAACTTGACTCAACTCAAAATGAGCCGCAGAAGCCCTCGGATTTATCCGAATTGCTTGTTGGAATTTAACTTGGGCCTGACTAAAATTACCCAAAAGCTTTTCTTTTTCTGCATCAAAAAAGAGAAACTCAAAATCGATTCTGTCTTTTTCAGAAAGCGTTTCACCACCAATGTTCGACTTTGGAGCATTCGCCCTTTGTTTGCTTTTGCATGAAGCCAATAAAGAAATGAGCACAAAAAAATACAGGAACGATTTTACTGGATGCATGTTATTTTTTTAAATCCCGGTCGACGAAACGGAGTAATCCCCCATACTCAAATCGAGCATTTGGTTCTTTATTTCGACGAAACTTCCAATCATCGAGTTGCCTATAACGCTGTTTTGTATGCGCGTATTTTTCTGAACGATTGAATTTCTAACAATGGAGTTTTCAATTGAACAACCATCTGCGAGCGATACATGCGGACCAATAACCGAATTAACAATTGTAACACCTTTGCCAATGAAACAGGGTTCGATAACAAGTGCGTTTCTATTGATTAGCGATGCATCAATTAAATTATCGCCCGATAAAGATTCCAACCAACGTGCGTGCGTGTAAACGGTGTTGTTTTTATTTCCACAATCAAGCCATTCAATTACTTTTCCTGGAGCGAATTTGAGCCCCTTTTGCTTCATGTTTTCGAGCGCATTGGTAATTTGATATTCGCCCTTTTCTTTCAAATCATTGTCGATTAGGTATTGTAATTCCTTGCGGAGATTTTCACCATCGCGGAAATAATAGATTCCGATAATCGCCAAATCTGAAATAAATTCCTGTGGCTTTTCCACAAAATCTGTGATATTCCCTTCATCATTCAATTTAACTACACCAAATGGCTTCGGGTCTTCAACCTGCTGAACCCAAATTACGGCGTCTTTCGATTCATCGAGAATGAAATCGGCTTTGAACAAGGTATCTGCAAAAGCAATGATGAGTTTTCCTTGCATCGATTCGGCTGCACATAAAACGGCATGAGCAGTTCCCAAAGCTTCTACCTGATGGAAAATGCTTCCTTTTGCCCCTACTTTTTCAGCAACGGCAATCAGACTTTTTTCGGCTTCTTTCCCAAAATCACCAATCACAAAAGCAATTTCCTCAATGGGTTCATGGCAGGTTCTTGCTAGTTCTTCCACGATGTGATGCACCATAGGTTTGCCTGCAAATTCGATAAGTGGTTTAGGTGTTACGAGTGTATGAGGCCGCATGCGTTTTCCCATGCCAGCCATTGGGATAATAATTCTCATAAATAAATGCTAAGTATTAATGAACTCCGGTGTGACCAAATCCACCGGCACCTCTTTCTGAATCGGCAAGTTCGGAACTTTCTTCCCATTCAGCTTGTTCGTGTTTTGCAACGACCAACTGGGCAATTCGTTCGCCGTCGTTGATTGTGAAAGCAATATCCGAAAGGTTTACTAAAATCACTTTAATCTCACCACGATAATCTGCATCGATGGTTCCGGGTGAATTTAAAACAGTAATGCCATGCTTTGCTGCGAGTCCACTGCGAGGACGCACTTGCCCTTCTGAACCAACGGGTAATTCTATAAATAATCCTGTAGGAATCAGCGCTCTTCCCAAAGGAGAAAGTGTGATGGGTTCCGGTAAATTTGCACGGAGATCACATCCGGCTGCATGTTCAGTTCCATATTCCGGCAGAGAGTGTGCCGATTTATTAATGATTCTGATCTTCATTCTCTGCAATTTTGCTGTTTGTTTCTGGCGAAAATACGCTTTTTTTTCTTACTTCAAAAAGCCATACAAGTCCAATAAACAGGAATAAAACTA
>CALQJV010000020.1 GCA_943330985.1 Chitinophaga pinensis | reverse complement strand
TAGTGCTTTGCCCGCACGTGAAATAATTAAATAATCGGGCGTTGAAAGTGGAACCTGATATGCTCCAGATTTAAAATCGAGTGCTTGATGACACCAAATTAGATTCTGAATGTCGCTTCTAACTGGTAAGCTGCTTGTCGATTTAGGATCATGGTTGTAGCGATTTCCTAGTGCACCGATATCAAACAAATCCTCAAAGAACAACTGCGGGTTTCCATCCATGGACATCATCACCGCATAAGCAGTCGAAAGGCGAGGTTCGTTAGGATCGATATGAGCCGATAATTCAGAACTTGCATTCCATCCAATATAATTCCCTGTAGAACTAACTAGAGGTCGAAATGTATCGTGGTTGTTTACAAAGGGAACGGTTCTGTGCACATAGGTATTTGTTGCTGGATAGTATGTAACTCGTTCATTTTGTTGTGCACCCGGCAAGGTCGACAAATCGAAATTCCCCAAGCCATAAACCATTCCATACAAACCTCCCGAAGGATCGAAAGCTCTTAAATTGAAATCGAATGTCCCCATCATTTTATCGCCCGAAGGAGCTGCAATGTAATTAACATAAGCATCCAAATCTGTTTTGCTTCCTACCCATTCTCCAACATTAAACATGTTTTGTCCCCCTTTGGCCCAAGTTGGGAGCGTGTTTTTGATGTTGTAACTATAATCTTCTTGAACATAGGTTGGAAAATGTTTAACAGCATCCCAACGAAATCCATCAACTGCTGTTTGTTTCTTCATCCAGGTCAGCCAATTACGACCTTCGTTGCGCATGTAATTACTCGTTTGAGTTGGATTGAAGCTAGTTACATTGCTACTTTTTCCATATGCTGTACTTTCGTAAGATATGTCGGGTCCAAAGTAAGAAGCACAGATATCACCATTTGTGCAATTGTTGGATGGATTTGGATAAAAGTTGGTGAAGTTCTTTGGCCATCTTCCTGATCTAGCCCAATAATTTGCTTGTGTTTCGGCAGATGCTGGAGAAGAATACGAAACATATCTAAAATTCTTGTAGCCATTGTTATTCACAATCGAAAACGCATTGGGGTCTTGACCTCCTGCACCATTCGCACTTCCAGCACCACCAGCATGATTGAGCACTACATCCTGAATGACTTCAATCCCATTGGCATGCATCACAGCAATCATTCTAAGCAATTCGTTTTTGGTTCCCATTCGAGTTCCGGTGCTATTCTTCTGGAATTTGTCTCCCAAATCGTATTGATCGAAGGGCGAATAACCAACATAACTAGGACTTTCGTTTTTAATTGTAGGTGGAATCCAGATGGCATCAACACCCATCGACTTTAAACGAGGAGCCAATTCAGTTAAATAATTCGACCAATTGTTATGATAATTTGCATTGTAATAGTCCCACCAAAACGCTTGAAGAACTACTTTTTTAACGGTTGTTTGAGAATATATATGCAGTGTTAAAAACACAAACACCATTGCAAATACAAAATGCTTTCTTATCATATCCATAAAATTACAATTGCAATTAAAACAATAAATGAATAGATGAATTCAATCCAAATGAAATTTAAATAGCATTTATTAACATGCGATTAAATCATAATTAAACTGGAAACAGTAGATTGGTTAAATACAATGTCATTTCATTGTAATATTTCAGTTTTTCTATTCCAAATTGTTCGAATTGAGTTAGGTTTGCAAATCTACTATGGCGCGAAAAAATACATCTGAAGATTTACCTAAGGCAAAACTGAACCGGTCTTCATTTAAGAAAGTCACACGATTATTTAGTTATCTGCAGCCCGACAAAGGAAAGTACACGCTTGGGCTTGTGTTTTTAGCACTCACATCAGCTACTGCTTTAGCATTTCCATGGTTAATTGGCGATTTGGTTAATGCTGCAAAAGATCCCAAAGGAGACAGCTCCGTTAATCTTAAAGCTCTATTATTAATAGGTTTATTAACTGCACAGGCATTCTTTTCCTTTTTCCGAATCTATCTCTTTTCGCAAACAACTGAAAATACCTTGGTTCGTTTACGTCGACATTTATATAGTCACCTCATTCAATTGCCGATGTCATTCTTCACGAGTAATCGTGTAGGTGAAATAAACAGTCGTATTTCTGCAGACATTACCCAAATCCAAGATACGTTTACCACTACACTTGCTGAGTTTTTAAGGCAAATTATTCTCATTATTGGTGGATTAATTTTCATCACGGTAATTTCTCCACAGCTTACATTATTTATGCTGGCTCTGATTCCGGCCATTGTGGTTGTTGGGATCATTTTCGGGCGATATATTCGCAAAATTAGTCGTCAGGTTCAAGATCGCGTTGCCGAATCGAACACCATCGTTCAAGAAACCATGCAAGGAATTGTAAATGTGAAAGCATTTGCCAATGAGTTTATCGAAGTAAAACGCTACCAAAAATCCATCAAAGAAATTGCAACCCTTTCTATGAAATCGGCTTTTTCAAGAGGAATGTTTGCATCCTTTATTATCCTCGCTTTGTTTGGTGCCATTGTAGGAATTGTCTGGTATGCAACACGTTTGATGCAACAAGGCGAAATTGAATTTGGCGATGTGATTTCCTTCGTGATTTACACTTCATTTATTGGTGCATCCATTGGCGGTGTTGCTGAATTGTATGCCCAAATTCAGAAAGCAGTTGGCGCTACCGAGCGTATTTTTGAAATCCTAGATCAGGAACCCGAAATCATCGATTTAAGAGAAACCCGAGCTACAGCCTCACGACTAAAGGGCGATGTTGCATTTAAAGACATAACATTCTCGTATCCTGCCCGCAAAGAAATTTCGGTGCTTAATGGCGTTTCCTTTCAAGCCCAAGCTGGTGATAGCATTGCTATTGTTGGTCCAAGTGGTGCAGGAAAATCGACCATTACTCAATTATTGTTGCGGTTTTATGAACCTGATTCAGGGAATATATTAATTGATGGACTTGAATCTTCAAAATATACCTTGACCGAATTACGCGATCATATGGCCATTGTTCCGCAGGATGTAATTTTGTTTGGAGGTACCATTCGCGAGAATATTTTATACGGAAAGCCCGATTCTACTGACGCAGAGGTGATGGCTGCTGCCGAAAAAGCAAATGCGAAGAGCTTCATCGAAAGCTTCCCCGAAAAATACGAGACCTTGGTTGGTGAACGAGGTATTACTTTGAGCGGTGGACAAAGACAACGTATTGCTATTGCTCGCGCAGTGTTGAAAGATCCATCGATTTTAATTTTGGATGAAGCAACATCTTCACTCGATTCTGAATCGGAACGTTTGGTACAAGAAGCTCTTGATAAATTGATGATTGGTCGTACAACGTTTATTGTAGCACATCGATTATCGACAATTCGCAATGCTAGCCGAATTTTAGTTTTAGACAAAGGAATGGTTGTCGAAAATGGGCGTCACGATGAATTGATTCAGTTAGAAAATGGCCTTTATTCGAACCTTTCAAGATTGCAATTTGAGGTAAGGGATTCGTTTATTAAGAATTAAGAATAATCAATTACGGATTAACAATTACGAATTACAAATTGAGAATATTTTAAAGCATACAATGATTTTTAATTTTCCTCGTTTTTAAAATTCATTAATTAAAAAACTGCACTACAATAATTGATATGGCTGAATGGTCAATAATACCTCCAAGTAAACCAGAGCACTGGAAAGCGTATTTCAATTTACGTTATGAAATGCTTCGCAAGCCTTGGGGAGAGGAAGTTGGGTCGGAACATGCCGAAGATGATGAAACGTCTTTGCATGGAATGATCATCAATAAAAAAGGGGAAGTATTAGCAGTAGGTCGAATTCATACTTCAGCTCCCGAACAAGCACAGGTTCGATTTATGGCAGTAAGAGCAGATATGCAAGGATTGGGATTAGGCAAAACCTTACTTCATTATTTAGAACATCGAGCACAAAAAGAAATCCCCTCCTTAATTCAAATTATGTTGCATGCACGCGAACATGCTGTTCCATTTTATGAAAAGCAAGGGTATCTTCAAATCGATAAAAGCTACTCTTTGTTTGGTAGCATTCAACATTACTTGATGGTTAAATCGCTTTTGTAATTATTTTCAACTCCAATAAACCTTTTCCAATAAATTTGTTCTTATTTCCAAACCCCCTAAAATTAAAATCGATGATAAAATCTCTTGTTTTGGCAAGTTGTCTGGTAATATCCGGATTAAGCCTAGTAGCTCAGAATGTTGCTCCCGCAGCTCCAATAAAAAAAGAACAAAACAAAGCGGAAGAGAAAAAACGTAGCCCCGAAGAAAAAGCAATTCGCAACCTGCGCATGATGACTGCACGTTGTGTTTTAACAGATGCACAAACTCCTGCAGTTAAGCAAATTCTGCTAGACAGAGAAAATTCAATTGAGAAAATTCGCTCTAATTCTCCTAAAGGAACTGATAAAAAAGGAGCAATTGAATCAATAAAAAAAGAAGCTGACACGAAGCTTTCAACTGCAATGTCGGCCGAGCAATGGGCTAAATGGCTTAGCTTTAAAGATGAACAAAAAACGAGAAAAGAAGCGGGACAAGGGAATCCCAAAAAGTCAGGAAATAAAACAGAAAGAGAAGACGAATACTAGATTTTGCTGAGTCAATTTCGGCATCATTATTTCTCTTTCAAACTGAATTTACAGAATATAGCCAACAATTCAGTTTATTATCAACTATTAAACAAGGATTTTTTTAATTTTCAAATCTTAAACCAAGGTTTTGAAAATTTGAAGATTCCTTGTTTTTTTTTTAGATTTGCCTTTAATCAAAAATCCTAAAACCTTAAATACTTATGATTAAAACTTTTTTATTGGCTTCTAGCTTGGTTATGACCGGCATAAGCCTCGATGCTCAAACTGTTGCACCAGCAATTGCAACTCCTGTAAAAAAGGACGTTAAAGTAGTTGTTGAAAACAAGCTCCCCCCAGAAGATCGCGCAACTATTACACTTCGTCAAATGATTGCAATTTGCACTTTAAAAGATGATCAAACTCCAAAAATCAAACAAATTTTGCTTGATAGAGAAATGTCAATTGATAAGATTATCATGAGCACCCCGAAGGGAAAAGATTCAACAGCAGCTATTCAAGCATATTCAAAAGAATCAGATGTAAAACTTTCAAAAGCAATGACACCTGGACAATGGAAATTATGGTTAGAATACAGATCAAAACAAAAATGAGTTAAATAATTATGCAAAATTCCAATCAGAATATCTACTCTTTCGGGATAAACATTAAATAGTATCCCGTCTGATTAACTAAATTCCATCTATTGTTAACTGAATTTTTAGTTTATCATTAACAATTCAGTTTCAAAGTATCAATAAACAAGGAATCTTTGTATTTTTACTTCTGCCAAGAAGGTTATGAAAATTATAAGATTCCTTGTTTTTTTATGCATATCAGTCAACTTGCTTCATGCACAGCAAGTCAGGCTAAATAAATTCACACTTCAGCGAACAAATAACTTCGGAGATTCATATACATGCGAGGGCATGAAAGATTATTCCGGTCAAATTATCATTCCTGCCGATTACGATTACATCTGGGAGTTTGGAGAAGACTCCCTCACATTGGCTCGAAAAATCAACCTGTATAATAATGTTGAATCGACTGCTTTTACTTATCAGATTATTAGTCAAAAAGGATTTCTTTATTACGAATTCCCAGTTTTTTACATTCCAGAACCAATACAAGAAAATTTAATTCGAACGTTTAACGATCGTTTGGGCTCCTTTGGTTTTTTAAATTCATTGGGAGACGTTGTAATCAAATTCAAATATCCAGAAGCCCGCGATTTCAAAGAAAATTTAGCGGCTGTTTTAGATCCAAGCACTTACCAATTTGGATATATCAACATTAAAGGCAAGTTTCAAATAAAGCCTCAATTTGAAGAAGCATTTTCATTTTCCGAAGGACAAGCTGTAGTAAAGAAAGATGGGGAATTTCATTATTTATTAAAAGATGGAAGTATACTATCCATCAATAATAATTACACACAGATTTTTGATATTCAAGAGGGATATTCCATTGTTACAGCACTCCGAAACGACACTATTTTATATGGTATCATTGATAAAACTGGAAAAGAAATAGTTGCACCATCCTATACTTTTATCGATAATTTCGAGTCGGGAAGTGCAGTCTTCATTAATAATAATTTAGCCGGCATGTTAAATAACAAAGGCGAAGTTATTATTGAGCCTAAATACGATGAATTATATCGATTCGACCAAGAACATTATTTGTTCGAAAAAAATGGATTAAAGGGATTATTAAGTATTGATGGAAATATTATTATTCCTGCCACATACAGTGCTATCGATTTATTTCATGAAGGAATTGCTGCTGTTAATAAAGCAGAGAAATGGGGATTCATAGATATTCAAGGAAATGAAATTATTCCTTGCCAATTTTCAGAATATCGAAATGGCTTTAATAATGGAAGTATTTCTGTTCGATTACCAAACCAATGGGATATCATTCATTCAAATGACACGTTAAATTTACCAAACTATGATGATGTTCTCCCTTTCTATAGAAATACTGCTGCTTTTAGAAAAGGAAATTTATGGGGATTTTTAAATATACAAGGTGAAGAATCGATCCAACCCAAATTTGAAGAACTTGTTTTTAATAAAGGGGGTGGAATTTTCGGAAAAGTAGGCAAATCGGATGGCACATTTATTTGGTCCTATATCGATAATTATGGAAGGGAAATTCAAGTTGAAAAATACAAGGAAATTGTAAAATTCACCGAGGGACTTGCTGCTGTTGAAACCAAAGATGGTTGGGGATTTATTAATCAATCTGGAACTGAAATCGTTCGACCTCAATATGATTACGTTCGAAACTATTCTTCAGGCCTTGCAGCTGTCAATAAAAATGAAGAATGGGGTTTTATAAATAAAGACGGAATGGAAGAGATCCCGGTATTTGAAAAAATGCCCGTATTTGAAGAAGAAATCCCTAAAACATTTATCGATTCATTAAATAACATTCGGGAATCGTTCCCATTGTATTTAATAGAAGTTTTAAGCGATTTCAATAATTCCATCACTTGTGTTGAAGACAGAACGCATGACAATAGTACATCGGAGCCATTCGGGATGAATAAAAAAGGGAAATTAATGGAAACAAATGAATGTACTCCATTTATAAAAAATGCAGACTCATTCGATCCAGACTTTGAAAAAAATCCAGATTATCAAATAATTCGAATCCCAAGCAATTGGTTAATGATTGATAAAGAAGGAAATGTTGTCACAAAAAAACAGTAACAATTTGCTAATCAAAACTGCTTTTATTTCACAAGAAATTAATAATGAATTCAATCGTAAAAGCAATTACAATTAAATGGATTCAGTATGTCTTTGTTTTTGCTTGTTTAGTGTATGGTTTACATTCAGTTCCAATTGCTTTATTTGAAACCAATTTAAGTATGATTCCGGGCGATTTTGGCGATGCTCGATTTAACAACTACATCCTTGAACATGGTTATAAATATCTAACGGGGCATGTTTCTTCATTTTGGGATGCCCCCATGATGTATCCATTCAAAAACACGATTGCATTCTCCGATAATTTATTAGGTACATTGCCTATTTATGCAGCATTTAGAGCATTTCATTTTGATCGGGAAACCAGTTTTCAATTATGGATTATTGTACTATTCGCACTAAATTATTTAAGTTCTTTTTGGGTTTTAAATAAATGGTTTAAGAACATTCCCTTGGCAATAACGGGAGCCTATATTTTTGCATTTGGGATTTTCATTATCGGGCAAATGGACCATGCACAAGTGTTTCCCAGATTTATTTCTCCTTTAGTATTTTATTGGTTTTGGAATTTTTTAACAAAAGGAAAAACACGTTATTTTTTATTTACACTTTTAGGAATTGTTTTTCAATTTTATTGCGCTGTTTATTTAGGTTTTATTTTAGTGTATTGTTTATTGTTTTTGTCAATAGCTTACATACTTGTTCATGGATTTAAAGGGATTATTGAACCTATTAAACAAGGAAATAATTACAAGAAATTAGCTTTGATTTCAGCAGGTGCAATCCTTGTATTTTTGCCTTTGATTGTTCCCTATATTCAAATAAGCCATGTAACAGGAATGAGGAAATTTGATGAATTAATTTCAACAATTCCTAAACCTCAGTCGTATTTTTTCACGCATATTGGAGCAACTACCTGGAAAGGCATTCTATCAGAACATAGCAAATATGCATTCAACGATTGGTGGTTTCATTTTATGTTTGTAGGTGCAATTCCTTGGATTGGAATCTTTACTGCCCTATTTATTCTGATAAAAAAACCAATTTATACCGATTTAAAAACACTAAAAACATTCATCATAACACTTTTTTTATGTGTTTTATTTACAACCAACTTTAACGGATTTACCTTATACAAACTCATTCATAGCATTCCGGGATTCTCATCTATGAGATCTATCGATCGGTTTATTAATATTCAATCATTCTTATTCATATTAGTATTTGTAGCTGCTGGGAATGAGCTTGCTAAAAAAAATAAATCAATCGGTTTTCTCTTTTATTTACTCCCCTTTTTATCGATGTATGAAAACAAAATGGAGAAATGGGAACTCAAACGTTTTGATAAAATGCAAGCGCAAAATGAAATACAATCTGTTAAAAACATACTGGAATTAAATTACGATAAGCGCGCAGATGCAGTTGCTTTTATGGTAACCAATAATGATTTATCAAAGCCCAGCTATCACGATAAATTAATTAAAGATCATTTGAGTATTATGATTGCTGCACAAGATTTAAATATCAAATTGGTGAATGCATACACAGGACATTATCCCGATCATTACATGAATTTTTTCGATCACATGAATGAAGAAACGTTAATGGAATGGCTCAACGCAGCGGGAAATGATGGCCATTCGGTTCAATGTATTTATCATGCTGTAGGTGAGATGAATGAGTAATTTCACCTATTATTAAATTGTAATTATTCAAACATTTTTTAATTAAATAGAAATTGGAAAAAGTAGATCGTAAATCAGAAATCATTCATATATCCGCAAAGTTATTTCGAGAACGTGGATATAAGGCTGTTTCAATGCGCGACATTGCTAAGTCTATCGATATTAAAGCAGCTAGCTTATACAACCATATTCAGTCGAAACAGGAAATTCTGATGTTACTGATCATTAATATTGCGGAAGAATTTACCCGTGAAATGCATTTGCTAAAAGATTCGAATGAAACGGCCATTGACACTTTGAAAAAATTCATTGACATACACATCGATATTACCTTGCGAGACCCAGATGCAATTGCCTGTTTAAATAATGATTGGATGCATCTCAATAAAGAACATCGATCGTATTATGTAAAAATGCGCGATGAGTATGAAGAGAACGTTCGCAAAATTGTAAAACGAGGCATCGATGATGGCGAAATCAAAGAACACAATATCGAAGTCATTGTGTTTTCAATGCTCTCCACCTTACGAACATTTTACTTATGGTATGGCAGAAAAATGAAGCTCAATCCCAACGAATTCAAAGAAAGTTTAACGCATGTCCTCATCCAAGGAATAGTGTAATCGTAAAATTAATTTCATCATTGTTCTCCGAATGATCTTTCATATCAATTAAACTCTTATTTTTGTAATTAGACTAACAAGTGTTAGTTGTGAGGACTATAATCAATGGCTCAATTTCATTCACTTCGCATTGCAGATATATACAAGGACACTGAAGAATGCTCTGTCATAACATTCGAGATTCCAGAAAACCTGAAGCAGGAGTTTCAATACAAACAAGGACAGCATTTAACGCTTCGGGCAAAAATTGACAATCAGGATGTTCGTCGTTCCTATTCCTTATGTTCAAGTCCGCTTGATAACGAATGGAAGGTTGCTGTTAAGAAAATTGAAGACGGCTTATTCTCGACCTATGCCAATGACGTTCTAAAAAAAGGCGACATACTCGAAGTTATGCCTCCTCATGGAACATTCTTCACAGAATGTACTCCCAATAAATCCAAAAACTATATTGCTTTTGCAGCTGGAAGTGGCATCACGCCCATTCTGTCAATTATGAAAACGCATTTAGCTGCGGAACCTGAAAGTACATTTAAGTTGTTCTACTTAAATAGAAACGTTAAATCCATCATTTTCAAAGAAGAAATTGAAGCTTTAAAAAGTGCGTATTTCAATCGCATCGAATTGTTTTATTTCCTAACGAAGGAATACCGCGATGTACCTTTAATGAATGGTCGCTTTACATCCGAGAAAATGGATGTGATTACGAGTAAAATTATTGATGCAACAAGCATTGATGAATGTTTTATTTGTGGTCCTGAGTCGATGATTTTCCTCATCCGTGATTCATTAATTTCTGCAGGATTATCGAAAGAGCATATTCATTACGAATTGTTTACAGCAGGAAATTCCGCAGAAGATAAAAATCGTGTTAAGAAAGTACTCGAGAAGAAAGTAGAAGGAACCGAAGTCACCATTATTGATGGAGGTAAGGAATTTCACTTTACGAGGTCGAAGGAATTTGACAATATTTTAGATGGAGCCCTCGCTGCCG
>CALQJV010000019.1 GCA_943330985.1 Chitinophaga pinensis | reverse complement strand
CGTGTTTCCCAATGAGCAGAAATACACACGATGGCTTTGGGCCGAGGTAAATTGGCTCCCATCTTTTGCCAAGATTCACTGTATTTATTATTTTCGATAGCATTCATCGGGTTGCCGTGCCCAATGAATAAAACAGGCATTCGTTCCGACGAAATCGGACCCGAAGCCAAGTTGCGAAGTGATGTCAAACTAGCCCCCATAATTCCCAAACTAGAAGCATGTATAAAATGCCTGCGTTTCATGCGTGTAAATCTCGGAATTTAAACCACCATTTTACATGCTTAGCCCAAGGTTTTTTGGCATCTTTGCAAATCATTCGCACTAAATATGGCAAGGGTACTCTCGATTGATTTTGGAACAAAGCGCATTGGAATAGCCGTAACGGATCCAATGCAAATGATTGCCAATCCATTAAAGACATTAACAAATGATGAGGCATTGCCTTTCATTAAAAACTATGTGCTAAAAGAAAAGGTTGAAACCATTGTGATTGGCGAACCCAAACATTTGGATGGAACGAGCAGTGGACCTCAAGAATCCTTGATGAATTTTGTTCGAGCTGTCGAGAAGGCCTTTCCAACAATTAAAGTTGTTCGTGTGGATGAGCGATTTACAAGTAAGTTGGCATTCAATGCTTTGATTGAAGGAGGTGCAAGCAAGAAACAACGTCAAGATAAATCGCTATTAGATAGTATGAGCGCCGTAATAATTTTACAAAGTTATTTGGAACAAAAAGCATTCGGAAATTTGTAATTTTGCAGCATGATTTTACCTATTGTAGCCTACGGAACGCCCGTATTAAAACAGAAAGCTGCTTTTATTGATGCCGAACATCCTGGCTTAAAAGAGCTCATTGCCAATATGTTTGAAACAATGTATTATGCTTATGGGATTGGATTAGCAGCCCCACAGATTGCACATTCTATCCGACTTTTTATAATTGATCTTTCTCCTTTTGCCGACGAATATCCCGACATTGCTGGCATTAAAAAAATATTTATCAATGCAGAAATCATTGAGCAATCGGGTGTTGAATGGAAACACAATGAGGGATGTTTGAGTATTCCTGGTGTTCGCGAAGATATTTTAAGGAAGCCCTTTATTAGAATGAAATATCAGGATGAAAATTTCAATTATTTTGAAGAAACATTTGAAGGGATATTTGCACGTGTTATTCAACATGAATACGATCATATTGATGGCGTGCTTTTTACTGATCATTTAAGTCAATTACGACGCACATTGTTGAGAGGGAAACTACAAGATATATCAAAAGGCAAAGTGAAAGTTGACTATAAAATGAAATTTCCACAAATAAGAAGAAAATAGTGTTTTTGATTTTCTATTTTTACGATGTTCTAAATTGTAATTCGAACTATTGCTCATGAAATTAGCCCACATAGTACCCAGTTTTTTATTTTTAGGATTGATACTTTTTACTTCTTGCTCTGATGCTAGAAAAGAAAAGCTAGACAAAATAACTGCACTCGAAACAAAATTGCAGCAAGATTCATTAAAAGTGCGCGATGAAGTTGCGGCATACAATCTTCAAGTTGCTTACACCGATTTTGCAGCTAGTTTTCCAAAGGATACCTTAGCTCCGGCTTATTTATTTAAAGCCGCCAATCTCAGTATGAGCATGAATTGGGGGAAGTCGTCGGTTGAAATTATAAATAAGTTCACCGAGGCATATCCCGACGATAAGCGCATTCCAGAAGCTTTGTTTTATAAAGCATTTGTTTACGATAATCAATTAAACGATGATGCCAAAGCGGGTGAATGCTACCGAAATTTTATAAAACGTTTTCCGAATCACGCATTTGCGGCAAGTGCCGAAGCATCCATTAAAAATTTAGGTAAAACGGACGAAGAACTTATTCGTGAATTTGAGCAAATGAATGCTGATACAACAAAAGCGGCAATTCAATAGACAATTACAAAGGATATCGTGCAATAGATCCTTCCGAATGGTTCGAAAATAAACCCCCTTTGTATTTAAAGAAACCTGTCATGGCAATCATTGCTGCGTTGTCGGTGCAAAATTCAAATGCGGGAATATAGGTTTGATATCCTTTATCGCGTAATTCAATAAAGGCGTTTCTTAAACCACTATTTGCGGAAACTCCACCAGCAAGCGCAAGCTTTTTTATCCCTGTAGCATCAGACGCTAGCAAAAGTTTGCGCATTAATATTTTTACCAAGGTATATTGCAAAGAGGCGCATAAATCGGCTGTATTATTCTCGATAAACGAGGCATCAATTTTCATTTCATCCCGGATCAAATACAAAAACGAAGTTTTTAAACCACTAAAGCTGAAATCAAAACCATCGGCCTTGGGTTCTGGAAAAACAAATCGATGTGGATTTCCTGTTTGTGCAAATTGATCAACCAATGGCCCACCTGGATATGCTAATCCAAGTATTTTAGCCGCTTTATCGAATGCCTCTCCGGCAGCATCATCGCGGGTTTCGCCCAATACATGCATAGTTAAATGATCATCAACACGAACAATTTGTGTATGTCCACCCGAAACGGTTAAGCATAAAAATGGGAATTGGGGTTTTGGGGCATCCGTTTGAATAAAATGAGCCAAAATATGGGCTTGCATGTGATTGACTTCGATGAGTGGAATGTTTAATCCACAGGCCAAACCTTTTGCAAATGAGCCACCTACAAGTAAACTACCTAATAATCCAGGGCCTCGCGTATAAGCAATGGCGTGTAACTGATGTTTGCTTATTTTTGCGAGTCGAAGCGCTTCATCTACAACTGGAACGATGTGCTGCTGATGTGCTCTGGACGCCAACTCCGGAACTACACCTCCCCAATTGCGGTGTACTTCTTGTCCCGCAACCACATTGGCAAGCATTTTGTCACCAAACAAAACAGATGCTGCTGTATCGTCGCATGAAGATTCAATTCCTAAAATGTATATAGCTTGATCGCTCATCTAAATTCAAATACTTATTAAACTACTGCGCAAAATAACGGGATTTTTTTTGCTCTCTGTGATTCTTTTATTCACAGGATGTATGGTCTTGTTCCAAAGTGGACGATTCCAAACTTGGTTGGCAAAAGAAGTTGCTTCTCGTATTAGCTTGGCAATAGGGTCAAAGGTAGATATTCGAGCAGTGAAAATTCGCTTTTTTGATCAAGCAGTATTTGAAGGATTTTATGTGGAAGATCTTCACAAAGACACTTTGATGTACGTCGATTTTATTGAAGCCAATTTTGATGAAGTATATTTGGGCTTTTCGCATTTCGATTTCGATCATGTAACACTTCGAAAGGGACAATTCAATGTGCGTCAATTTGAAGGCGAAGATGACTTAAACATTCAGTTTATTTTGGATGCGATAAATGGTCCACGTGATACAACAAAAAAAGTAAAGTCGAAACCACCCGAGTTATTCTTTTGGAATGTTGATATTGAAAATGTCGATTTTACATATGAATTCCGTGATACCATTCCAGACACAGGATTTGGAATGAACTACGACCACCTTCGCATTCGGGAAATTTATGCCAACCTGAAGAATTTTTTGATTATTGATGATTCCTTATCAGGTAAAATCAATCATATGAAACTGACAGAAGCAAGTGGTTTCAAGGTAAATGACTTCTCTTCAGATTTTGTGATTGCTTATACAATGATGGATTTTTCGAACCTCCATGTTCAAACACCATTAAGTTCGCTCGATGGCAAAGTCCATTTTGAATATGATGAATACGACGACTTAAGCGATTTTATTGAGAAGGTTCAAATGCGAGGTAAAATCCTTAAATCTTCTATCAACCTTGATGAAATTGCCGTTTTTGCTCCAGAATTGAGGGGGCTGAATCTGCAAATTGGATATTCTGGTGGTTTTAAAGGAACCATCGATCATCTGAAAGGATTTAATACCATGCTAAGTTTTGGTAAGGAAAGTCATTTTATTGGAAGCTTTAAAATGGATGGATTGCCCGATACCGATAAAATGGCATTCGATTATCATGTCGTTGAAATGCAAACCAGTAGATCCGATTTGCAAACTCTCGAGATGTATCCGTTTTACAATAAAACGAAAATTCAAGTTCCTGAAATGCTTGATAAAGCGGGTGTTGTAACCTATCGAGGAACTTTGTCTGGAACATTGGATAATGTGATTGTACTTGGCAAAGTGTCATCCGATTTGGGTGAGCTCGAAGCCGATTTGCATCTTTGGTATCGCAACGATGTTAATCAATATGCATACGAAGGGAAATTTGGGACAGCCAATTTCATGTTGGGCGATTTGCTTGGATTAACACCCAGGATTGGAAATTTGGCTTTTACAACAGAAATAGAAGGATTGGGATTCAACGAAAATCAACTTAAATCATCCATTACGGGTACCATTCCATTTATCGAACTAAATGGTTACTCCTATTCAAATATTGCATTGAATGGGATTGTAAACGGAAAAACCTACGATGGGAAATTATCGATTAATGATCCCAATTTTTTAATGGACTTTTCGGGATTAATTGATTTAACAAAGGAGCAGCCCGAATTCGATTTTAAAGCAGATGTTGACCGCATCAATTTTACGGCGCTCAAACTAATAAAACGTGATTCAGCACTCGTAGTTTCGACTCAAATTACCAGCAATTTTAAGGGGAAGTCGATTGATCAATTGGAGGGTCAAATAGAACTTGCTGAAACCTCCGTTCAATATGGTTATGAGAAATTTCATGTAGATGATATTTTACTTGAATCGAAAGGTGAACCAGATGCAAAATCGATTCATGTTTATTCCGATATATTGGATGCATCTGTTCAAGGGAGTTTTAGATTGGCGAGTTTACCCGATGCAATATCGAAAGTTTTAAACAGTTTTCTTCCAAGTTATACTGCCATTACTATTAATCCCAATCAATTGTTTAATCAAAACTTTACGTATAATATTACGATAAAAGATTTGGGATTACCTTCAAAACTTTTTTTCCCAGATATTGAAATTGGAACGGGGACTAAAATTTCTGGTGATTTTAAATCGGAAGGAAATCAATTGCATTTGGCAATTAATTCACCCGTAATTAATATTTCAGGTGTTCGATTTGAACAAATTAAATCGAGAGCCGATGCAATGCATAACCGATTGAAATTTGATATTTCCTCCCTGAAAATGTTTGTAACAGACAGCGTACAGGTTAATTTTATCAGCATTAGTTCGGATGCAGTAACCGATAGTTTAGGTTTGAAAATTAATTGGGCTTCCCGAAAAAGTTTAGATGCGGCCGACGCGCAAATTAATGCCAACGCCCATTTCGAAGGTTCTAAAATTAACATGCAAATACTGCCATCACTCATTCTCATTGAGGATACTTTATGGCAAGTAAATGCGGAGAATTCGATAACAATCGACACTGGATTAGTAGAATTTAATAATCTTTCGTTCACCCATCAAAATGAATTTTTACGTA
This sequence comes from Chitinophaga pinensis, assembly GCA_943330985.1. The sequence goes on along the minus strand of CALQJV010000019.1, from coordinate 5,382 downwards.
TAGATGGAAAAGTAAGTGACCGAGAAACAGATGAACTCGATGTGATTTTAGACAATTTCCAATTGCGGAATATAAATCCATTTATTGCAGAATCTGATCTCATTTTTGAAGGGTCCACACGAGGAATCATATCCTTTGCAGATTTGATGGGGAAGCCATTCTTTAAAAGTAATCTTGACTTAAAAAACATTTCCCTAAATGGAGATTTTATTGGTGATGGATTAATTACCAGTAAATGGGAGCCCAAAACAGAACGAATTTTATTGGATGGACAAATAAAAAATTCATCGGTTCCGAAGCTTGCATTTAACGGGTATTTTATTCCATCGAAATCGACAAATAATATCGATTTAAATCTTATAATGAATAATATCCAACTGTCATTATTTAAGAAATATGTTGATGATTTATTTTCAGATGTTACAGGCTTAGCCGATGGCAATATTCATCTTACGGGTTCATTAAACGAACCAATTACAAACGGAACAGTCAATTTAAAGCGCACCGCTGTTACAATTGGACTTTTGAACACTCGTTATTTCTTTGCACATGAATTTAAAATAAGCAAGAATAGTATTCAAGCTAAAAATATTCAATTAACAGACGAAAATTCAAATACCGGTAAATTGGATCTTAAAATATCACACACGAATTACGATGATTTCTATTTTGATGTTTTCTTAAAAGCCAATTCGCTATTAGCATTGAATACCAATGAAACTCAAAGTGATTTGTTTTATGGAAAAGCCAATGCTACAGGTACCTTTAGAGCATCAGGTCCGCTTGATAATATCGTTATGGACATAAATGCAAAAACTGAACGAGGTACTGTGTTTTATCTGCCATTAACGGGAACGAGTGATGTAAGTCAACAAGATTTTATCACGTTTGAAAAGAAAGGTACAACACAAACTTTAAATAAACTGAGTTCGCGGAAAGTCAGTAGTAAAGGATATGAATTAAATTTCAATTTGGAAGTTACCCCTGATGCAGAAGCTTTTCTTTTGTTTGATCCCAAAGTTGGAGATATTATCAAAGGAAATGGCAGTGCGAATTTAAGAATGGAAGTTACCGAGGCTGGCGACTTTAACATTTATGGTGATTATGTAATTGACAAAGGAGATTATTTATTTACCCTGCAAAATGTAATTAATAAAAAGTTTGTGGTTCAGAAAGGCGGAACGATTAGTTTTAAAGGCGATCCATACGATGCAGATATTAATCTTTCGGCTATTTATAAAGTTCGAACATCACTTTTTAATTTAGTAAAGAATATTGATTCGAGTGCTTCCGTAAAACGAACAATCGATGTGAATGCAATTATGAATTTAAGTGATAAGTTGATGAAGCCTCAAATTTCGTTTGATATTACCTTGCCGAATGCCGACGACAACACAATTAATTTATTTAAGTCGCAAATTTACAGTGAGGATGAACTCAATAAACAGATATTTTCCTTGGTAATGTTTCGCAGTTTTATGCCTAACCAAGGAGGAGCAACCGAAACAACAGGTATTAATGGTGTGGGGTCCAATGCAAGTGAATTATTGTCAAGCCAATTAAGTAACATGCTTTCTCAATTAAGCGATGATGTGAATATTGGTGTGAATTATAGTCAGGGAGGAGCCACAGCCAAAGACAATGTGAGTGTGAATTTACAGACGCAATTATTCAACGATCGCGTGAGTATTGATGGAAATGTTGGAACAGCCAATAATGCAACAACATCGCAAAATACCACCAATATGGTGGGCGAATTTAATGTTGAAGTGAAATTAACGGACGATGGAATGGTGCGTATTCGTGTTTTTAATCGCTCAAATCAGTACTTGTTATTGAGTAATGACGTGCCTTATACTCAAGGAGTAGGTTTATTTTACAGAAGAGAATTTGAAAATGCTTCTGATTTATTCAAAAAGAAGCAGAAGTAATAAATTAAATGCGTTCGCCGTTTAAAAACAACTTTTTGTATTCGCTTAAAGCTTCTTCGATGATTTCAACAGCCTCCGATTTTCCAAGTAATTGGGGGATAACAACCGGATTTATATTTCCTTGCTTTTTGTAATCTTCAAAAAATCGTTGGATTTCATTTAGGATAAACTCAGGGAATTGATCAAGATTTTCGATGTGATTCACGGCGATATCTGTGCTTGCCACTGCAATAATTTTATCGTCCATTTCTTCTTTATCGAGCATGCGCATTACACCAATTATCTTGGCATTTACAAGAGTTAAAGGTGGTAAATCAATTTGACTGAACACTAAAATATCTAATGGGTCATGATCGCCCGCATAGGTTTGTGGAATAAATCCGTAATTAATTGGGTAATGCAGTGCCGCTGTCAAAACCCGATCGAGTTTTAAAAATCCACTCGTTTTATCAATCTCATATTTGGCTTTACTACCTCGTGGAATTTCAATAATTGCTTGAACACAATTGGGTAATTCATTTCCAGGAGATAACTCGTGCCAAGGATGCATAATTAATGTTTTATTGTGGGTTTTATTTTTCGTTTTTTTTGCTTTGATCGATGCGTATAATTATGACTTAATACACTGATATTTCCATCCACTTCAAATACAGCAAGATCAACATCCCGAATATTCTCAACACCATGTTCGCGCACTGCGGCTTCCATTTCTTCGAGCGTCATTTGGATGCTGTTTAATTGATCCATTTTAACTTGACCATTGTAAATGAGAATAACAGGTTCTCCTTGGATTAGCTTGTTGAAATAGGGGATATATCGAAATAAATACTTGAATAGATAATTTGTTGAAAACAAAGCTGCTGCTGCAATTAATCCACCTATCAATGAAGTGTCAGGGCCCAACATAGCATTTTGAACAGAATTGCTGATGAGTAAGATGAATATCAGATCAACGATAGATAATTGAGCCAATTCCTTTTTCCCGAATATTCGAATGAAAAATACAATTACTAAGTAAACGGTTACTGATCTAACAAATATTTGAAAGGCGTCGTTCCATTGCATTGTGCAATCTAAGTATTTATCTCTTTGTTTTAAGAGAACATTTATTGTTAAATTTCGAAAAAAAAGGATGGACATATTCGCATTAATCGCATCCATATTGGTTGCGCTTGTTTATATTCGATTTCTCAGACAAATGGATGTTTTCGAAAAAGAGACCTGGAAAAATACACTTTTCTGTTTTTTTATTGGAGTCTTTACCGTTCCAATAGTATTACTCGTTTATATAATTTTTCCAGACTTGAATTCATTGCCTGAATTTGGCAACTTCTCAACGAGGTTTCGATATCATGTTCAGTGCGTTGCATCTATTGAAGAAATTGCCAAAATAATCCCCTTTTTAATTTTCTATAATCGGAAACATGTATTAAATGAATCGTACGATTATATTAAATATGCTTCGGTTGGAGCTATGGGTTTTGCTGCATTTGAAAATGTACTTTATTTTAGTAATAACATTTCTATCATTGAAGATCGGGCTTTTTATACTGCCGTGTTACATATGTTTACATCATCAGTTATAGCATACGCAATTTTTTATTTTAAGAAAACGACTAGACTGCCATTACCACTTATTCTCATTGGAGCCTATTGTATTGCAGTATTGACGCATGGATTGTTTAATGCATTGGTTTCGTCCGAAACTACCTATTATTATGGAGTTTTTCAAGTTGTACTGATGTTGATATTATGGGGTAAAATGATGAATAATACCCTGAATCATTCGGAGTTTTTTAATGAAGATTCTATACAGCGCCAAATTAGTAAAGCTGGAATTCAGTTGCTGATAGGATGGGGAATCATTTTTACCTATGCCCTCATTGCCTTATTTATGCAAGAAGGGCTTGATTCGGCCTTGCAATTTATAAGAGAAGGATTGCTATTTGGAATTATTTCGGGTGTGGGTTTGTATTTCTTTCTTGCGCGACCGCGAATAAAAAAAGGAATCTGGATTCCATTGTTTAAGAACTTATAAAACAATGCTTTTATCATGTAAGAAAGGAAATTGAATGGGTATGTTTCGAGGTAACTATAAAAGGATATACTACGAATAAAGCCTCGAGAAATATAAAATTAGATTTCTTCATATCTACGATTAATGAAACAAAATAAAGCAATGCAGCTAATTGATTTCTTTTTACTGAAAAGAGTGGAAAGTATTATAGATGCTGATGATTTAGTTTCGAGACAGCGATTAAATCTATTTAAAACCTATTCATTAACTGCATTTATCATTGCATTAATTATTACCTATCAAGTAGTAACTACCTTTAATTGGTTCGATTTTATTGGAATTATATTAACGGCTTTAACAACCATCATTGCGCTTAATTATTTTCTCTTAAATACACATCGGAATTTCCGTCTTTCATATATTATAGCCATTGCAAGTTCAATGCTAACCTTGCACGTTGTGACCTACTATTCGGGTGGTATTCGTAATTCGGGGATGATGTATTTGGGAGGCTTGATTCTAGTCACTTTTATGCTTCTTGGAAACAAAGAAGGGAAAATCATTTCAGCATTAAGTGTTCTTACGCTTTTTTTCTTCTACTATATTTCAACATACTCTGGCTTAAATGTAAGAAACATTATAGATAGCGATTCTACTGGGCACATGTTGAATCTCGATTACTTGATAACTTATTGTACGGCAACATTGTTAATTTATAGTCTTTCAAACAACTTGGAAAACTCTAAAAACATTGTCATTGCAAAAGTTACTGAAGCCAAAGAAACGCTCGAATTGAAAAATGAGGAATTGAAGAAATTGTCGTTGGTTGCTTCTAACACCGATAACTCTGTAATTATTACCAATAGCGAAGGTTTAATAGAATGGGTGAATGCGGGTTTTGAACGAATAAAAGGTTATACGCTTTCGGAGGTCATTGGTAAAACAACGCCAGAGCTTTTTTATGGCCCCTTAACAAATCTTGATACTATTGATCAAATTGCAGATAGAATCTCTCATAAGCAATCATTTTCGGGGGAAGTATTGAAGTATAGAAAAGATGGTTCATCGATTTGGTTGCAAGTAACTATAACCCCTATTATAGATGATCAGGGTAATGTTTCCCAATTTATTCATGTGGAAAGTGATATTTCGGAGCGGAAAAAATCGGAAGAGCGCATGGCTGAATATTACATGTATTTGGAAAAAGCAAACAAAGAGCTTGATAAGTTTGCCTATGTCGTATCGCACGATTTAAAGGCTCCATTGCGTGCAATTAGAAATTTATCGTCTTGGATTGAGGAAGATATTGGTGATCGTTTTACAGAAGATTCGGCTCAACATTTTACCATGTTAAAAGGACGTATTGTACGCATGGAAAGTTTAATTAACGGGATCTTGGAATACTCACGTGCCGATCGTGATAAAAGTCCCAAT
>CALQJV010000018.1 GCA_943330985.1 Chitinophaga pinensis | reverse complement strand
GCTCCTGCCATGCCAACAGGTCCATGGATTGTGGTTGCAGCAACTTTTATTGCGGCAATATCGATGGTATTTGCTCCCAATCGTGGCATCTTAGCTCAATGGTTTGAACGTAGAAAAAACACGAACAAAACATTGGAAGAAAATATCCTCAAATTATTCTACCAAATTGCTGAAAAAACAGGAGAATCGAGCAAACCCATTTTGGAAGAAGATTTAATAAATTACCGTGCTTTTTCAAAAAGTCAACTAAAGTTAGGACTTCGATTACTGCAGAAAAAAGCCTTCATTCAATTTCATTTATCAACCTGGAAATTGACCGATTTAGGCGAAATTGAAGCAAGACGAATAGTTCGACTGCATCGTCTATGGGAATTGTATTTACAGCAATACTTGAATCTCGATTCCGATCATGTGCACGACGATGCCGAAGCAATGGAACATGTTATAACACCCGAAATTGAAGCACAATTGGATGAAATTTTGGGAAATCCTACAATAGATCCGCATAATACCGTAATACCTCCAAAGCAATGACGATAAATGATTTTTGGATAGTATTAACAGCTAGTTTAATTTCGTTATGCTGCGTTATTCCCGGAACATTTTTGGTGTTAAGGCGCATGGCCATGTTTGGGGATGCTATTTCACATGCTATTTTACCCGGACTGGTTGTGGCGTATTTATTATCCGGTTCACGCGAAAGTTTCATTATGCTTCCAGGTGCCGCTGCAACGGGTTTGCTAGTCACTTTTTTAATTGAGTGGATTCAAAAACGAATGCGCATTCAAAACGACGCTGCTATTGGTTTGGTATACACGTTTTTATTTGCCGTTGGTGTTATTTTGGTTTCTTTATTTACGGCTCAAACCGATTTAGATCAAGAATGCGTGCTGTATGGTGAAATTGCCTATGTGCCATTCGACTTAATCACGAACGATGCAGGTTTTTCATTGGGGCCAAGACAAGTCTGGATTGCAGGGAGTTTATTTCTAGCACTTATTGTTGTTCTACTAATCAGTTATCGTGCTTTGTATATAACTACTTTCGATGCTGGTTATGCAACCGCACTAGGCATTTCGGTGGCCTTTTGGCATTATGTATTAATGGGAATGGTGTCGATGGTTACGGTTGTTTCATTCGAATCGGTTGGAGCTGTGCTGGTAATTGCCTTGCTAATTGGTCCCCCAGCTACCGCTGCGCTATTTGCCAAACGGCTTCCATTTTTGCTCGTTTTGGCAAGTATCATTGGCATTATTTCTTGTATTGGCGGTTATTATTTAGCGGTTTGGTGGAACGCTTCAATCGCAGGTGCCATTTCCATGATGATTGGAATATTATTCGGTCTTGGATTGCTCATTCGGAAATTGATTTCACATCCATAAAATTCATTTTTATCATTTCAACATAATGAAATTTAAAGCCAAATAAATTATTTTTTGAATTGAATAATGAATGCAATAATTCAAAAGTTTAAAGGTTTGTAGAATTATACATCACGCGTATTTTTCTCAAAATCCTTCAGCTTATGAAAATCCTGATTTTGATTACCTCGCTTCTAATTTGCAATTTAATATGTGCAAATAAACCCGTTTCCATAAAACAGACTTACGAATATGAAAATGGTAAAAAAGATATTTTTATTCTACAATTACTCGATAATTCGAGATACAACTTTACGCGCTATTTGGGTAAAACGGTCTGTCATGATTCTGGATTTTACCAAATAAAAGGTCATTCAATTGAGTTTAGAACAACTATAAATTCTACTTGGGCAAATTATTTTCTTAAAAATAAATACTACATCGATTCCAAAGGAATATACGTGAGTTGGTTGAATGCCTTATTAAATAAAAAGATCCAGTATCGTTTAAGTGAACCAACAAATAGATTGAACGATTGGATGTACAATCCAATAACAAAAACAACAATAACAAAAACTTCTTATGATTTTGATAAGGCTAAAAAAACCTCTGTCTATAGGCCATTAACTGCAGAGAGATTAGATAAAATTAAAAATGTAGAATTGTCATTAAAACAGGCCGAAATTGAAAGAGCCGATTTAAGAATTAAAACTGCATTTGCTGAAAAAAGATTTGCTGAAATGATAAATAGGTTTATACCCAAATACAATCATTTAATTCAAACGGCTTACTGTGGACCAGGTTGTTACAAAGAAATTAGCGATGGCGCGGCATCATTTTCAAGAGGAGATGATAAAGATAATCATTGGTGTGGCGATTCTTCAGAATTTTATCTTATCCATAATTGGAATCTGATAGTTCATGAATCGACTCACAAAATGAATGACTATAATTATGATACACTAGATTATTTATCAGAAAATGGTTTAACCGAGGAAAAGTATCTCATCAAGAGTAAAAAATATTTAATTGAACCCGATAAACATATAAATGTGAGCGTAACACAGTATTTTAAAACAAGTGAGATAGAAACACTAGTACCCAAAAATTTACTGCCTAAAGTACATGATAAGAACATTTTTTCTTTTTTCGAAATTGATTCAGTTCAACGTTTTAGAGCCTACATATATAAAGATGCAAATACGACATCTAACTCGTTGGGGATTTTTGGAATGCTCGATGAATTTTCGGCCTATTACCATGGAATTAATGCCTCATTAGATGCAGCTAAAAGCAAAAATGCGCTTTCGAATAACATCCGATATAACTTATTAGAAAGTATTTATAGGTATTACTCATCATACTATGAATTTAACTTGTTCATAGCATGGTATTTAAAGTATGCGAAAATTAATAAAAAAGATATTTACGAATCGATGATGCTGAATACAGAATTGAGAGTTGCATATACACTGATAGATAGCAAATTCAAGAAATGTTTATCAGACTATTCCTATGCAATAAAGTTGGAAGATGCACTTATTTCTAAATACAAGAAGGGTGAAGATGAATATATAAAGCGGCTTAAAAGATATTTAACTGCTGAGCAATCGTATTTGGATGAATTCAAATTGGATTCGAAACCTAATTACGTTGAATAAATGAATATCCCTTCTCGTTTAATTTAATCCTATATTTTAGATAAACATGTTATTGCATTTATTTATATTCATTGTTGTATTCAAATCAATCGGAAGAAATTTCACAATTAACTTCAATATTATTCCTTTATCCACTTTGTGTTAAAGGTTTCTCCATTGCAATTAAAAGTAATTGTATAAATGCCTTTTGTAAGCTCCGTTGTTTCTATAATTTCAGAAAATCCCCCATTCAAATTAAGCGATTTACTAATTAATAATCTACCTAGTAGATCGTAAATATTTAAAACAATATTTTTGTTAACCAATACTAATCCAGATAATTGTAAAAAGTTATTGCCCGGATTGGGACTCAATAAAATAGATTCAAAGCCTGATAAGTCATTGATTGAATTCTTTATAACACTAACATCTAAGGTTAATGTATCGTATCCGCAATTGTTAGAAATAATTAATGTTACTGGCCATATATTGTCGTAAGCAAATATGAAAATTGGATTTGCTTGATTACTTGTATTGTTTCCTCCAAAGTTCCACTCATACGTATCGGCATTGTTGCTATTATTAGTGAATTCAACTTCGTATTCTGTATTAAATGTTTGGGAAAACGTGAAGTCTGCTAAAGGTAAATTGGTGTAAAAAACATTTGTACTCGTTGATGTTTCTATACATCCATTCTCATTTGATGCACTTAATGAATAATCTCCGGCTTGGCTTACAATTAATGTTTCTCCAATTGTTCCATCGGACCATAGATAATTGGAATATCCACTTTGAGCAACTAAAACAACTTCCTCTCCTTCACAAACTTCTATAGGACCAACTGGACTAAAAGTTACTGTAAATGAGGGAGAATCAGTAATAACAATATCTTCAGAACTTAAAGAACACCCATTGGTATTTTGTGCCGTTACCGAATATGTTCCTGAAGTTGTAATTGAAACTGATTGTGCATTGGGTCCATTCGACCATTGATAATTATTAAGACCTGCCTCGGCTGTTAACAAAACATTATCGCCTGGGCAAAGGACTAAATTACCATCGACATTAACCGAAATAGGATTTAAAAGTATAGGATTAATTGCAAGTTGTAAGGATGATGCAGTGCAATTATTTGCATCGAATGCTGAAACACTATAAAATCCGGGTGAATTAGCTATAATATTTTGACCGGTTTGTATTCCTAAAGGTGTATTCCAGCTGTAATTAGTAAAACCAGAACTTGCAGAAATTGGGATGGTTTGACCATCACAAATAGTAATCATTCCTGACGGTGTTATGTTGATAAGTTGGGGCGCTATAATATTAACTGTTATTGTTGACGTTCCTGTGCAAGCAGCCCCTCCTTGCGAAACAGTTAATGTATAAGTAGTTGAAGTGATTGGATTAGCCGTAGGATTAGCACTACTTGCATTTGTCAAATCCGTTTGTGGAGACCAGGCGTATGTATATGTTCCATTTCCAGAACCACCTGTTGCTGTTGGCGAACCTCCCAAATTGAGACTTTGGCCCAAACAAATTGTTGTTGAAATTCCAGCATCTACAACTGGAGAAACGCATGCAGTATTGGGAGTTGTAATTTGAATATTGTCAATGCTAAATGGTGGATCAAAGCCATCAGCCGCATCTGTTTCCTGCCATTTGAATCTCATTTTCAAATTAGGAATATTTTCATAAATAGATGGGAATGTTATTGTTTTGGTAGAACAAGAACTCACCCCAGAATATTCTCCGGGAAGGTCCGTCCAAGTCAGCCCTCCATCATTACTCAAAGCCAATGTTCCAAAATCAGTTCCTACAGAACCTTCACAAATGAAATCGAAATTTAAAGTTATGTTCGAAATTCCAATCGTGCTAATTGTAGGTGAAATTGCGGTTTTGGAATTATTCCCCGATGCATTATAAATTGGTTCATTGGGGCCTCCTAAAAGTCCACATAACACACCTGAACATGAAATATGAAGTGCATTACCAGAGCTTGAACAACCTATACTTGATGGTGTATTTATAAACCATTTGTTACTTGAACTTCCCTCCGTATTTAGGGTCCATCCAATTCCTGCATTGTTGTTATTTGTTCCTCCTGTTGGAGAATCAAAATTATCACTCCAAATAGTATTCTGTGCAGAGGAAAGGAAAATAATGGATTGAAACAAAAAGATTAGGAGGTATATTTTTTTCATGAATTTCGTTTGAATTCATCAAATATAGTTTTTTTTAATTTGTTTCGAAGTAGACTTATTTAATGAATGATTTTAGAAAGAAGTAAGTGTCAATTAAAAATTTATTTGGTATTACTAAGCAAATTTACAATGATTAATTCTTCAATTTAATTGATGCATCCACAATATTACCTGCTGGTTGGGATCAACATAATTACTGAATGTTACTGCTTCGATTATTCCGTCTGAAATCGAATTCGATGCAATTTGAGCTGTCCAGCCAATGGAAACACCGGGTAAAGAACTTAACTCATACAGACTAAAATTCCGAATGCCTTGAGAATTAGCTGAAGTTAAGCTATAGTTTTTTACTATTGAACTTGAATTTATAGTATATGTTAATGGGCCAATGAAATGAAGTGTATCATTCACAGTTTCTTGAAATAACCCGGATTGATATTTTTCCAACAACCACGTAGTGCCCGAAAGTGGGTAAGGTTGATTTGTTGGAACCGTGCTATTTAGAGGTAAAATGCCCGAATAAGCATAGCCGTAATCACTATCAGAAACACAATCGCTGCAAGATTGTCCGTTGGCAGAAAAAATCAATTCGTTAAACCAGGTAATATTTTTTCCTTGGTAGTTTCCGTATGAATTTGAACTACGAACAATACAATATCGATCGTTCACAAATCGAATTTCAGCAATCCGAGCCGAGCCATTTTCCAACCCATAGATACGATAGAAGCGTTCGTTCGAAACTTCATAATCGTAGTATTTCGATTGATTTAAAACAAAGCGTGAGGCAAACATCCAAGAGGTTAAATGTTGTTTTAATGAATCAATTGGCAACCAAAGCGAATCGAATGCTTGTTGAGTACTTATTTGTTGGTTGGGACCAAAATGATCATAATACGTTTTAGTGTATGGCGATTCTAATTGATCAACATAGCAACGACCACTATTTAAAATCCAATTGACTCCTTGGATACCTTGATTTACTGTTGAGTCTTTTTTACATCCAACCAATAAAACAATTATCAACAATCCTAGAATTCGTTGATTGTATTTAAACTCAAATTTCATATTACCAGTTTTTTGCCCCATTTCTTTTATAATCGGGATGAGCTTTAATACCCTTGCATGAATTATAAGAAGCGCATGAAGTTAAGTAAATAACTGCGCCAATCATTGCGGAAATTAAGAAGATCCTTTTCATAGCTTATTGGTTTTTATCAATAACTATAAGTTTGAACGATTAGTATTTACATAAGGTGAAAATCTACTAATTCCCCATTCGGCACTTCTGATTTCAATTTATAACTTTCCCAATTTCCTCCCGATGTTTCAGCCATAAGGGCTTCCAATCGGGATGAATCATTTCTAAACTTCTGCAAATGCATAAGCAAGAACTGATTCAATTCAACTTTCAACTTTTTGCCAATTGCAAACGTTCTTATTTAAATTACCTTGCGAACCCAATTCAATTCAAATGAAATCAAAATCTACCCTTTTTATTTTATTTTTTCTTATCGGTTTTTTACAAGCACAAGAAAATTACAACCTTCAAATGCGAGGTCATCTCGCTTTCCCTGGAAGAGAACTTGCCAATATTGGCGGTTATGTGGATAGTCTCGGAAACGAATACGCACTCGTAGGAACGAATACAGGACTATCCATCGTAAACGTTACCAATCCAGATAATCCGGTTATGAGCTTCGAAGTGACTGGAATTACGAGCATCTGGCGTGAAGTAAAAACATGGCAGGGATTTGCCTATGTGACAACCGAAGGAACAAACGGTGGCTTAACCGTTATTGACCTGAGAAATTTACCTGCTAGTATCAATTCGCATGTGTATCGTGGAGATGGAGCCATTCAAAATCAGTTAAGTACATCGCATGCTCTTCATATCGATAATGGGTATTTGTATTTATACGGTTCGAATATCGGTGTTGGTGGAATAGTATTTTTAAGCTTGGCCGATCCTTGGAATCCAACTTATTTGGGACGTTATGACCAAAATTATGTACACGATGGATTTGTTTCGGGTGATACAGTTTGGGCATCGCAAATTTATGCTGGCGATTTATCCGTTATTGATGCAAGCAACAAAACAAATCCAGTGGTAATAGGCGTTCAAACTACTCCAAGTAATTTTACGCACAATACTTGGCTTACCGATAATCATAATGTGGTTTTAACCACTGATGAAGTTGAAAATTCATATTTAACATCGTATGATATAAGTGATTTATCGAACATTACAGAACTTGATCGCTATCAAACAGCTCCAGGAAGTAATTGCATCGTTCACAATACGCATGTTTTAAACGATTATGCTGTTACTTCATGGTATACCGAAGGTGTTGTGATTGTGGATGCCAATCATCCAGCAAACCTTATCGAAGTGGCGAAATACGATTTTTCAACATTTGAAGGCAATACGTTTAACGGATGTTGGGGTGTTTATCCTTTTTTACCTAGTGGAAATCTTGTAGCATCCGACATTGAAGGTGGTTTATATATTCTAACTCCAACTTACAAACGTGCTTGTTATGTGGAAGGAATTGTGCGCGATAGTGCATGTGGTGCTTTATTAGAAGGTGTTACAGTTAGTATTATTGGTGCCAATGCAATCGATGTTTCGGGTGTTGATGGAACGTATCGCACAGGAACAGTAAACGCCGGTGTTTATTCCATTGTTTTTAGTAAACCGGGATATGTTTCTCAAACATTCAACAATGTGAATCTAGTTAATGGTGTGCTTACTTCATTCGAAGTTAATTTGTCGAGCCCTAATGGTTTTGCTTTGAATGGTTCAGTCTTGAATAATGCGGGTTCTCCCATTGAATCGGCTTTGGTTTCCATTTCGGATCCTTCATCAAGTGCTCAACTCAGTTCGGATAATTTAGGTGAATATGCGAAATGCGATTTAATTGCGGGTACTTATCAATTTGTAGTGGGCAAATGGGGATACATCACCAATTGCAATCCTTCCGTTCCGTTAAACAGCAATTCAGCTTCCATCGAAACAACGTTAAATCCCGGGTATTATGATGATTTTCAATTTAACTTTGGTTGGACGGTTACTTCTACCGCCACTGCAGGGATTTTTGAACGCGCCTTGCCTGCAGCAACCAATTTAAATGGAGTGGCTTCGAACCCAGGAATCGATCAAGATGCCGATTGCAATGGATTTGCATACGTGAGCGGAAATGCAGGAGGTACTGCTGGTTCCGACGATATCGATAATGGTTATACGCGTTTAACATCTCCAATCATGGATCTTTCAACCTATGGCGATCCTTACATTTACTACAATCGCTGGTTTTTTAATGCGGGCGGAAATGATGCAATTAACGATACCTTGTTTATTCAACTCTCAAACAACGGCGAAGCTCCTATTACCATTAAAAAAATTGTGCAAGACGCAAATTCTTCGCAATGGGTAGAAGAAATGATTCATGTGACAAATTATTTCAGCCAACCCGGACAAGTTCGCTTTATCGCGCAAGCCCAAGATTTTCCGAATGGACATATTGTTGAAGCAGGAATCGATCGTTTTTATGTAACCGATTCAACTACCGTTGGAATTGTCCAAACAACTGGACATAAAAATATCATTCAGGTATTCCCAAACCCAGTAAACGATCAATTGAATTTCTATTGGAATATTTCAGAAAACACTTCCTCACCTTCCATGGAAATTCTTGATATAAGTGGTCGAATTATTAAATCACAAACTCTATCTGGTAACGAAGGCAAAATTCAATTGGCTGTTGATTTCCCTGCTGGGGTTTATTTTGTTCGTTTAAATGCAAATAATCGCACATTGAAAACAGAACGTTTTGTCGTTGCTAATTGATTGAGACAGGAAGTGAAATCCCAATGTTAAATTTGTATGTGATCGAGTGATTATTTTCAAATTTCACTTTATTTCCCCGATGCAATCACCTTAATTTGCATTCCGATAATCTGACAAAGCAATGCCTCAAAACAAAGAAATTCGTTCAGTTTTAATTATCGGAAGTGGCCCAATCATCATAGGTCAAGCTTGCGAATTCGATTACTCAGGATCCCAAGCAGCTCGCTCTCTTCGTGAAGAAGGAATCGAAGTTTCTTTGATAAATAGCAATCCGGCAACCATCATGACCGACAAAGTTTCGGCCGATCATGTGTATTTGTTGCCATTAACGACTTCCTCCATTATTAAAATCTTGGAAGAGCGAAAGATTGATGCGGTGCTTCCCACCATGGGCGGTCAAACGGCATTGAACCTTGCCAAGAAAGCCGACGAAATGGGCATTTGGGCGAAGTACGGCGTGAAGATTATTGGGGTGGAAATAGATGCCATCGAAACCACCGAAAACCGCGAAGCGTTTCGTCAGTTATGCGTCGATTTGAATGTGGGTGTGCCTCCTTCTCAAATTGCAAACTCCTTTCTCGAAGGGAAAGAAATAGCTCAACGTATCGGATATCCATTGGTTATTCGTCCTTCGTATACATTGGGTGGAACAGGTGGCGCATTTGTTAATCGCAAAGAAGATTTCGATGAACTCCTAAACCGCGGACTTCATGCTTCGCCAACTCACGAAGTGCTCATTGAAAAGGCATTGTTTGGTTGGAAAGAATTCGAATTGGAATTGCTGCGCGACAACAACCAGAACATCATCATTATATGCTCCATCGAGAATTTCGATCCGATGGGAATTCATACAGGCGATTCGATTACCGTGGCACCAGCCATGACATTGAGCGATAAGGCGTATCAGCGTATGCGCGATATGGCCATTAAACTCATGCGCAACATTGGAACGTTTGCGGGTGGTTGCAATGTGCAGTTTGCATTGAATCCAGAAAACGAAGACATCATTGCCATCGAGATCAATCCACGTGTTTCGCGTTCTTCTGCATTGGCTTCCAAAGCAACCGGATATCCTATCGCTAAAATTGCTGCGAAACTGGCTATCGGATATAATCTTGACGAATTAAGCAATCAGATTACTGGAACTACATCCGCCTTTTTTGAACCAACACTCGATTATGTAATCGTGAAAATTCCACGTTGGAACTTCAATAAATTCAAAGGTGCCGACAAGTCACTCGGACTTCAAATGAAATCGGTAGGCGAGGTGATGGGTATTGGGCGTTGTTTCCAAGAAGCATTGCAGAAAGCGTGTCAGAGTTTGGAAGTAAGTCGCAATGGTTTGGGCGCCGATGGAAAAGACCTGAAAAATCCGGATGCCGTTCTCGATAGTTTGAAAAACCCAAGTTGGAATCGTTTGTTTCATGTGAAGGATGCCATGACCATGGGAATTCCATTCAAGACCATTCACAAACTCACGCAAATAGATCCTTGGTTTTTACACCAGATAGATGATTTGGTTCAGTTGGAGCGCCGAATGGAACAGTATTCAGTCGATACCATTCCATTTGAAATGATGCAGGAAGCCAAACGAAAAGGCTACGCCGATCGACAAATTGCCCACGTGTTAAGATGCTTTGAAAGTCAAGTATTTAACAAGCGCCACGAAATGGGCATCAAGCGTGTTTACAAATTGGTAGATACCTGCGCTGCCGAATTTGAAGCACAAACGCCTTATTATTACTCCACTTTCGATCAAGAAAACGAAAGCATTTCGAGCGATAGAAAGAAAATCATCGTATTGGGTTCTGGTCCAAACCGCATTGGACAAGGCATCGAGTTCGATTACAGTTGCGTGCATGGAATTTTGGCTGCCAAAGAATGCGGCTACGAAACCATCATGATT
>CALQJV010000017.1 GCA_943330985.1 Chitinophaga pinensis | reverse complement strand
GTTCGAGGTTCTACAAACATTCCTCAACAAGGTATCGAACAAATCCAAATTATTACAGGAGGTTTGCCTGCCATGTATGGTGATGCAACCGGAGGGGTGATTTCTATCACAACGCGTGGTCCATCTCAAGAAATTAATGGTGGTGTTGAATACGTTCGATCAGTAGATGGTTTCGGATATAATCTTCTTGGTTTTAACTTAACTGGTCCACTTGCTATGAAAACCTTAGCTGATGGAAAGAAAAAACCAGTGATTGGATTCTTCATCTCTTCCGAGTTTCTTAAGGAAGCAGATGGTGATCCTTCTGCAGTTGGGATTACACAATTAAATAAAGAGAAATTAGCTGACTTGGAGCAAAACCCACTTCGAATTGCTCCACTCGGAATTGGTCGCTTACAGAATGCTTCTTTTGTTCGTGCATCTGATTTTGAAAATGTTAAACGTAAAGAAAATTCAAAAACCAGTCGCGCTTCCATAGCAGGTAAAATCGATTTCAAAGTAAACGAAACCTCAAACATTACAATTGGTGGAACTTTCGACTATGAATCTTTCAATTCGTTTAGCCTTGCAAATTCTATGTTTAATTCTGCAAATAATGGTAGAGGAATTAATCAAACAATTCGCGGATATGCAAAATTCACTCAACGATTAGGTGGTTCTGATCAACAAAATTCTGCCAACGTAATCAAAAACGTTTTTTACACTATCCAAGCAGATTATACAAGAACAAATGGTCGTTCTTATAATGAAAACCACAAAGACAACTTATTCGATTATGGTTATGTTGGTAAGTTTAAAACATATAGAATTGCTGATTATGGGTTTGGTTTAGATACAGTGAATGGTGTTATTTTAGGTGGAATTCTTCAAACTGGATTCAGAGATACATTATTCTCATTTGAGCCAGGTACACAAAACCCTATTACATCAAATTATACATCTCAGTATTACGATTTAGCTGGTGGTGTAAAAAATGGCTTCTACGAAAACTTTACACAAGTTCAGCAAGGAAAAGGTTTGTTAAACGGAGATCTTCCAGACCAAGTTTATTCTATGTACAATGCCCCTGGAACTACGTTCAATGGTAATTCGAAGTCTCAATCAGAACAATTCCGAATTGTAGGTAGTGCCTCTGCCGATATCAAAGGTCACGAAATAGGTTTTGGTTTTGAATATGAACAACGTACCGACAGAGGATATTCTATTGGTCCAGTAGGTCTTTGGTCAATTATGCGTCAGTTAGCAAACCGCCATATTGATCAGCTCGATTTATCGAATCCAATTCCTGTTTATGATGAAAACGGAGTTTTCCAGGATATAATCAATTACGATCGCCTAGTAAATTCCGATAATCAATCATATTTCGACAAAAATCTTCGTGAGTCTCTTGGATTAGCGGCAAATGGAACCGATTGGATTGATGTTGACAATTTAGATCCATCGAAATATTCATTGAATATGTTCAGTGCAGACGAGCTTCTTAACGGAGGAGGAAATTCGCAATTGGTTGCATATAACGGTTACGATGCTTATGGAAATATTGTAAAAGGTCGTCGTTCACTCGATAATTTCTTCAACGATAAAGATGAATTTGGAAATTACAAACGTGAAATTGGAGCATTCACTCCGATATACATGGCTTCTTATATCCAAGATAAATTTTCATTCAAAGATTTGATTTTCAATATCGGTGTTCGTGTTGACCGTTTCGATGCAAACCAAAGTGTTGCAAAAGATCTTTATTCATTATATGAAACGCGTAAAGCGGGCGAATTTAATTACACAGGAGATTATTCAAGACCTTCGAATATTGGTGATGATTACGTAGTATATGTTCGCGATATCAACAATACCGATTTGAGTAATACCGATAATATTATTGGTTACCGTGATGGAAAACGTTGGTATAATAAAACTGGATTAGAAGTTTCCGATCCAATTGTCATTGCACAAGCATCTTCAACAGGTCGTGCTACACCAGCTCTACTTGACCCATCAAAACAAGTGGTTTCTTCATCTGCATTTAAGGATTATAAGCCACAAACAAACTTCTTACCTCGTATTGCATTTCAGTTCCCAATATCGGATGTTGCTCAATTCTTCGCTCACTACGATGTGCTAACTCAACGTCCAACTTCTGGAATTCGTATCGATCCTTTGGATTACCTATTCCTTGCTAATACAACAGGAAGCACCATCAACAATCCGGATTTGAAACCACAACGCACCATCGATTATGAGGTTGGATACAAGCAAGCCTTGAATCAAAGTTCTGCTATTACAATCAGTGCTTTTTACCGTGAGATGCGTAATCTAATTCAGGTAATACCTGTGAATTATGCATATCCAGTAAACTATACTACATATGGCAATATAGATTTTGGAACAGTTAAAGGTTTATCTGTAGCATACGATTTACGTAGAACTGGAAATGTTCGTTTAACTGCGAACTACACATTACAATTTGCTGATGGAACAGGTTCAAGTTCAACAACAGGAGTTAACTTAATTAATTCAGGACAACCAAACTTACGTACTGCAATTCCTTTGGATTTCGATACTCGTCATCAAATTCAAACCACATTTGATTTTCGTTATGATGAAGGGAAATTGTATAATGGACCACGTATGTTTGGAAAGAACATTCTTGAGAATACAGGTTTAAATGTTGTAATGATTGCAAATTCAGGAACACCTTATACTCGTTCTTCATATTACTATGCAGAAGCACAAGGAACTGGTACACCAATCTTGAAAGGAACTGTAAATGGATCAAGACTTCCATTTCAATCTCGTGTAAATGTACGTTTAGATAAATCTTTCGCACTTCATTATGGCAAGAAAAACGGTGAAGATGATCGTAAATCTGCTGAATTACAGATTTACTGTTTAGTTCAAAACATCTTTAATCAACAAAATATTATTGGTGTTTACCGTGCAACAGGAAATCCTTCGGATGATGGCTATTTAACGGCAGCTACCTCTCAAAGTCAAATTGCAAATCAGGTTTCGCCTGTCTCATTTGCTGATCTTTATACAGTTCGTGCTAACAATCCGAATAATTTCGCTCGTCCGCGAGTTATCCGTATAGGAGCTATTCTTAATTTCTGATGATAATAAAATCGAATACAATGAATTCGCGCATACTCTATACTCTTATTTTTCTTTTAGGGCAAACAGCATTTGTTCATGCTCGCAATATTCCAAAACCAAAATCTGGAAAAGCGACAACAGCAGCTCCTAAAAGCATCTCAGCAGCTTGTGCTCCTGGATCAGGAAGAACCGATCTTGATTTAAATAACGTTCGCGCTACCATTTTCACTTCGGGTGATATGTGGTGGGATTTGAACAATAATCCAAAATATGAAATTCCGAAAGGAACAGGTAAACACTCCATGTTTGCTGGTTCTCTTTGGATTGGAGGATTAGATAATGGTGGAAACTTGAAAGCTGCTGCCATGACTTACCGTTCTGGAGGAAATGACTTTTGGCCAGGTCCTCTTACCATTGAAGGAGCGTCTACCGAATCGGCTGTTTGTCTTGCTTACGATAAACATTTCAAAATTACTCGTCAGGAAGTGGAAGAATTTTATCTAGGTTCTGCTGCAACTGAAGCAATTAGTACATGGCCAGGAAATGGTATCGACGACGGAGCTTTCCCTGGTTATGCCTCTGAAATTGCGCCATTCGTTGATGGAAACTCTAATGGGTATTATGAACCCGATTTGCGCGATGATAATGGATTCGCAACAGAATATCCGGCTTACGATATTACAGGAGATTTAGGTTGTCAAGCACGTGTTTTTGGTGACCAAACTCTTTGGTGGGTGTTTAACGATAATGGAAATATTCATGGTGAAACAGGAGGATTTCCTCTTGGATTAGAAATTCGTGCGCAGGCATTTGCCTTTGCTTCGAATAACGCGTTGAATAACATGACTTTTTACAATTATGAAATCATCAATCGTTCAACTTTCTCTGTAAATCAAACGTATTTTGGTGTTTGGTCTGACCCCGATTTGGGAAGCTATGCGGATGATTATGCGGGTTGCGATGTAGGTCGTGGACTTGGATACGTTTACAATGGAGATGAAGATGATGGTGGGCAATTTGGTTATGGCCAAAATCCTCCAGCTGTTGGTGTTGACTTTTTTGAAGGTCCTTTTGCGGATCCAAACAACATTGACGATTCAGGTGACCCATGTATAAATGCTCGCGCAGTTAATGGATTAGGATATGGAGATAGCATTATAGATAACGAACGTATTGGCATGGCCCGTTTCATTTACTATACATCAACAGGTCCAAGTTATGCGAATGACCCTGATAATGGGCAGCATATCTACAACTACCTTCGTGGTATTTGGAAAGATGGAACACCAATGATTTATGGTGGTAATGGGTATGGTGCTGGAACAAATTACAGTTACATGTTTCCTGGAACATCCGATCCTCGTGGTTATGGTTATATGATTACAGGTGCTTCACAAACTTGTGTTCCAGAAGATCAGCCTCTTGGCAATTGGTCAATTGATCAATTCGGTTCAGTTCCTCCTTCGGATTTCCGAATTCTTCAATCGGCTGGTCCTTTCACACTTCAATCGGGCGGTTTCAATAAAGTTACGATGGGTGTTGTTTGGGGCCGTGCATCTTCAGGTGGTCGTTTAGCTTCAGTCGAAGTTGTTCGTCGTGTTGATGATGATGCTCAAGCATTATTCGATAATTGTTTCTCGATTATTAATGGACCGGATGCTCCTCAAACGAAAGTTGTTGAATTAGATAAAGAACTTATCCTTTTGTTTGAAAATACAGATAATGCAAAAGTTGAATATTATCAAGATCAAACAAGCATTCCTGGTTTTGGAGATGTAACTTATTCGTTTCAAGGTTATCAAATCTATCAATTGAAAGATTTATCTGTAACCGTCCCCGATTTAAAAGATGTTAATCGTGCTAGATTAGTTTCTCAAGTCGATTTAAAAGATTCTATTTCTCAAGTAATAAATAGGACTTTCGACCTTGATTTAAATGAGAGTATTCCAACATTGGAAGCGAATGGTGAAAACCAAGGTTTGAAAAATAGTTTCAAAGTAACAACCGACCTTTTTGCTACAGGCGATAATCGTTTGGTAAATCATAAAAAGTACTATTACATGGTACTTTCTTATGCAACTGCAGATATCATTAACAATTCTGAATTCGGGCAGAGTTACTTGGCGGGAAGAAGAACGTTTGGGACATCTTCTATTCAAATTTACACGGGAATTCCACATATAAATTCTCCTCAATTTGGAGGGACTGATGTGCAAGCTGCTTATGGCGATCAACCATCTTTAACTCGTATTGAAGGTTGGGGTAACGGTGGGAATTTTGTAGACCTAACCGAGCAATCAGTAACTGAAATATTAGCAGAACCTTTTTGGGCGAAAAATCCAATCTACAATCGTAATGCTGGGCCTGTAAATATCAAGGTAATTGACCCGCTTTCTGTACCTGAGGGTAATTTTGAATTCCGCGTTAATACCTTGGATTCTCTTGCTGATTCTGCATGGACAATGACTTTCCTTGATGCGAAGTCTGGGCAATTAAGTGAATATGTTTCCAAACACAGTATATCAAAAGGTGTGGAAGAAGTAATTGCTGAATGGGGATTATCGGCAACATTCAGACAAGTAGTTGAACCAGGTGTAAATCCTTTATCTGGTAATGGATTTATTGATGGTTCTCAAGAATTTGCAGATAATTCGAGACGTTGGTTAACATTCTTAACAGATCAGGAAGGTTGCGATAATGCAGCGAATTGGATTCGTTCTGGAACTTTAGAAAATACAGGAACGGGTGCAGATGTTACGTGTAACGATGTTCTTGGTTTAGATGAGCGTTCTATATTCGAAAAAGTGATTGGTGGAACGTGGGCCCCATTTATGTTGGTTTCTCGTTACAATGATGGTCCAGCATACAATACATCTGCAACAACTCAGATCCAGGGTAATTTGAAGCGGATTTCAAGTGTGGATATTGTGTTTACTTCAGACAAATCGAAATGGACACGTTGTCCAGTTTTTGAAACAGGTGACGATGCCGATTTCGCTGAAGGAAATGCTGAAAAAGGAAATCTACGTGAAGCTCCCTCCGTTGATCAATACGGTAATCCCGATGGTGATGGAACAGGTATGAGCTGGTTCCCAGGTTATGCAATTAATGTAGAAACAGGGGAGCGTTTGAATATCGGTTTTGGAGAATCGTCTCGTTTAGCGCAGGATAATGGTCGTGATATGAAGTTCAATCCTTCTTCTCGTTCCGTAATCTTTAATGCTAGCACAGGGGAACTTCTTAATGTATTAGGTGGTAAGCATTTTATTTACGTGTTTAATCATTCCGGAAGTACAATTAATGACATGCCTCGTTACGATAAAGGTGAATTTATTCGCACAAAATTATCCGATCCTACAGCTGCTAACAAACGTGCTGTTTACAAAGATGCTGCTTGGGTATCTGTTCCTCTAGGTGTTGACAATCAAGAATTTTTATCGAATGAATTGAAGATTCGTATTCGTGTTAACCGCCCTTACCACAAATATTACAATGCGACCGACTCTACAGAAACAGCTGTTAATGGGAATCGTCCATTGTATTCTTTCAACACGAGTGACTTATTTGCAAAACGCAATCAAGGGGAAACAGCTAAATCTGCATTGGATTTAATTAATGTTGTTCCGAATCCTTATTATGCTTATTCTGGTTATGAGAAAAATCAGCTAGATAACCGTGTTAAGATTACGAACCTACCTCAGGATTGTAAAATTCGTATTTATACAACTGGCGGAATTTTAGTTAGGACTTATAACAAAGCAGATCCATCAACATCATTGGATTGGGATTTGAAAAATCAAGCTGGAATTACCATTTCAAGTGGTATCTACATTATTCACGTTGAAGTTCCGGGCGTTGGTGAAAAAGTGGTTAAATTCTTTGGTGTAATGCGACCAATTGACCTTGATACTTTCTAATTACTGAATCATCTATTTCAATAACAGACGAAAATGAAAAAATTCTATATCTCTCTGATTTTAACAACAACAGCTATTTTAACTGGTGTTGTTTCAGGGTATTCAGGTAACGAAGATCGAATTGGCCAAGCTGGTTCTACAGAGTTAATGATAAATCCTTTTGCACGTAGTTCAGGTTGGGCTGGAGCGAATACTTCCATGGTTCGTGGATTGGAAGCTCAGTTCTTAAACGTTGCAGGTACTGCTTTCACCAAAAAAACTGAAATTCTATTCGCTACAACCAATTGGCTAAGTGGAGCAGGAATTCGCATTAATGCATTTGGGTTAACTCAAGGAGTTGGAAAAGATAAAACAGGAACCATTGGATTAAGTGTTATGTCGATGAGTTTTGGTGATCTTCAAGTAACAACCGTTGATCAACCAGAATCTACAGGAGCGACCTTTTCACCCAATTTCACCAATATTGGCCTTTCATATGCTAAGGAATTCTCCAATAGTATCTATGGAGGAATTGTATTGAGAACGATTTCTCAAAGTATTTCTGATGTACGTTCAACAGGTGTATGTTTCGATGCAGGAGTTCAATACATAGCTGGAAAAAAAGAGAATATTCGTTTTGGTATTTCACTTCGCAATGTGGGACCTCGTATGAAATTTAATGGCGATGGTCTTTCGTTCCGTGGTACGATTCCAACGACAGGTGCAAGTTTAACTGTTGAACAACGAAATGAAGCATTCGAACTTCCTTCATTATTAAATATTGGTGGTGCGTATGTTTTCGATTTAGCTGATAAACACAAATTGAATGTTGCATTAAACTTCACTTCAAATTCGTTCTCTCGCGATCAGTTTCAAGGTGGTGCTGAATATGCATTCAATAAAATGTTCATGGTGCGTGCAGGTTATATGCTCGAAATGAATGGGGGAGCTGCTGCAACTGCAAGTACCGGATACACAACAGAGGGAAGAACAAGTGCATTAACTGGCCCAACTGCTGGTTTTTCCCTTGAAGCTCCATTAAACAAAAAAGGAACTACATTTTCTATCGACTACTCGTATCGTACAACCAACCCATTTGCGGGTGTTCATACTATCGGAGCTCGAATTAATCTCTGATAAAACAAATTTTGTTTTTATAAGCGGCTTTTATAACTTAGCCACTCAACGGAAAGACTCTTCATTGGAAGGGTCTTTCCGTTTTATTTTCCTTAAACACCAATTATGTCAAATATTACCTACCTAACAGCCGAAGGATTACTAAGATTGCAGGCTGAAATAAATCAGTTGAAAAATGTGGAGCGTCCTTCTATTTCAGCACAAATTGCTGAAGCTCGTGATAAAGGAGATCTTTCCGAAAATGCTGAATACGATGCTGCAAAAGAAGCACAAGGTCTTCTTGAATTGAAGATTTCGAAGATGCAAGAAATCCTTTCAAATGTTCGCATCATCGACGAATCTAAATTGGATTCATCAAAGATTTTGATTTTATCGAAAGTGAAAATTAAAAATATTGCAAACAATGCAATCATGTCGTATACCTTGGTTGCCGAAAATGAAGCGGATATGAAAACCGGAAAAATTTCGGTGAGTTCTCCGATTGCGAAAGCCCTTCTTGGAAAAAAAGTGGGAGACATTGTTGAAGCAATTATTCCTAACGGAAAGGTAAACCTCGAAGTAATGGAGATTGCACGCTAATTATGTCATCCATTTTCACACGCATTATTCAAGGAGAAATTCCTGCATACAAAGTTGCAGAAAACGATGATTTCATAGCTATCTTGGATGTATTTCCATTAGTTGAAGGACACGTTTTAGTAATTCCCAAAAAAGAAGTCGACAATATCTTTGATTTAGAACCGGAAGGCCTTCAACAACTATTTGGTTTTAGTCAAACCGTCGCAAAAGCAATAGAAGCCTCTTATGACTGCAAAAAAGTGGGAATGGCAGTTATTGGATTGGAAGTTCCTCATGCTCATATTCACTTATTGCCAATAAATGATGCAGGGGATATAAATTTCACCAAGCCCAAGCTTCAATTAACGGTCTCCCAATTGACAGAAATTCAAGATAAATTAAAACTTGCACTAAAAATCAGCCTTTAATTCGATCCGGATTTTTCGCTGCAAAGGCTTTCCATCCCGAAACTCCCTTTGTTGTTTCGGGAATCACATCTCCTCGGTATTGAAAATAATGGCACATGGCTGCCGCTAAACCATCGGTTGCATCCAAGTATTTGGGCATTTCGGCATCTGCTATTTTGAGTAAATTTTGCAACATCGCCGCAACTTGCTCTTTGGATGCAGCTCCTTTTCCTGTAATACTTTGCTTGATTTTCCTTGGTGAATATTCATAGACCGGCAAATTCCGATGTAAAGCAGCCGCAAGAGCAACACCTTGAGCCCGTCCTAACTTTAACATCGATTGCACATTTTTCCCGAAAAAAGGAGCCTCAGCAGCTAGTTCGTCTGGATTGTATGTATCAATTAGATTCAAGACACATTCAAAAATCATTTTCAACTTTGTTCCATGATCATCCAGTTTTTCCATATGCAAGGTTCCCATGTGAAGCAATTTCACAATGCGTCCTTGAATATGAATAATTCCATAACCCATCACATTGGTTCCGGGATCAATGCCTAAAATAACTTTATCCTTAATCATAAAGGGCCAAGGTACGAAGGAAAAAATCTAATTTAGGCAGATGTTTTTACTAGGAGTGTTCCTGTTTTTTATAATTCCAAGTCACCTGCTTATCTGGTTAATAAGCGGAATTTATAGCAATGAAAAAAGGCCTGTTCAATCTAAACAAAACAACATCTCGCTTATTATCCCATTTAGAGATGAGGCAGCTCTCATTCCCGCTTTACTCGATTCTCTTTCTAAACTCAATCTTAAAACTGGTGATGAAATTATTTTAATAGACGATCATTCAAGTGATGGCGGAATTTCGTCGGAATATAATTTAAGAAGCGAAATACAGGTTCTTGAATCTCCTGCCAATCAAACAGGTTCTAAGAAAAACGCCTTAAGCATCGGAATTCATCATGCTAAAAACGAATGGATTTTAACATCCGATGCCGATTGCACATTCGATCCGGAATGGATAAACACTTGGAGAAAGAAGCTACATAGTTCGGTTAATATGTTCATTGGACCTGTTTATTCTGATGATAATAAATTCTCATTCGCTACCCTTTTTCATCATGCCGAAAATGCCTGCTTACAAGTCATTACTTTGGCTTCGGCTAAACATAAGCAGCCATTAATTTGCAGCGGAGCTAACCTTCTTTTTAGAAAAAGCATTTGGGAACTAGTTGGCGGGTATAAAAGTCATATTCATATTCCTTCTGGCGATGATGTACTGTTGATGCAATCGTTTCAAGAATATGCTCCATCAAAAATTTGCGTGCATTTCGAAAAATCGAATGTGGTTAGAACACAATCCGTCAGTAACTGGAAATCGTGGTTTCTTCAACGACGACGCTGGGCGTCAAAAACAGGGCATCTGGCAAACAACATTCAGAAACTACATGCTATACTTCTTCTTGTTTGGGTATTCGTTTTCCCCATAGCATTATTGCTTATTGGGCCTATGTATTTCTTCCTACTCATCCCCGAAATGTTACTTATTGGTTTATTTAGTTGGAAACTCAATGTCAAATTCAACGCTTGGATATGGCCTTTTTTCAGAATACTCTATCCTGGATTGCTTATTATTATGCCATTTACCAGTTTCATTTGGCCATCCACATGGAAAAAACGAAGCTATCAATCGAGCAAAACAGCTATACATTGATTGCGCACCTTTTGTACTTTTGCTTGATTCAATAAACATTCTCTAAATGATTCGCATTCTCAATTACATCGATGGACAACTTATCGAATCTTCAAGCAAGAATTGGATTGACAATGTAAATCCGGCGACTGCGGAAATTTATAGTGAGATAACATCTGGGAATGAAGAGGATGTAAATAAAGCTGTTGAAGCAGCCCAAAAAG
>CALQJV010000016.1 GCA_943330985.1 Chitinophaga pinensis | reverse complement strand
CTTTGCGTGAAATCGATTGTGTATCCATCGGTACTGTTCGACCAGTTCATGACTACTAATGCGAAAGTTTGTCCGCTGTCAACCTGCAAATCGGCATTGAATGCTGGGCCAAATGTGTCTCCTGGTCCGTTAGAAGTGCCGACTCCGCCATTGGCAGTAGAAATTCCCGTTGGTCCATTGCCTGCAATTAGAGATCCATAAGAATTGCATTCTACTTCAGGAGAGGAGCCGTCTTGGGCAATGATACCTGCACACCCTCCGTTGGTGATATTAAAAAGTCCCCAATCATAATCGTCGGCATCTACAACGGGATCTATTATAAAACTAATTGTTCCTGTTTCCGCAACAGTAAAGGAGTACCACAAGCTCATTGTTTCTGTTCCTTGGTTACAGGTTCCTGTAAACTCGTATATGTTTCCTGTGCCGGGAGGCGCTGTTTCCTCGGTATAAATCCCGCCGCATAAAACAATAGATCCACCACAGTCGCTTGTGCTGCTTCCGCCTTTTGCTGAAGACATCTGTGCTAAAGCAGCTTCTTTCTTCTTAGCATACAATTGCGCTGTTTTGCCAGAAACTTGAGTCTGTGAATATCCATTTTGAATAATCAAAGTCCAGATGATAATAGACACTAAGAGTTTTTTCATAATTCAATTCTAATCAATTAAATTGAGATTAAATACTCTGCTAAAGTAATACAACGGACTTTAATTATAACATCTATGCATGATGAGGTAATTCTAGTTAACCTAAAATCAAAAAAGAATTATTCTACTAGGGCGATTCGGATTCAAAAATATATTTTGTAAGGTCACTGAACTCTCAAAATCATAATAAATTTTCTGATCTTTAATTTCCTTGAAAACTAAAAAATACGAATTGGTCGTCAATAGGATAATGCCAAATTAACTGCAGCTGCGGCATTTAAATTCCCATAACCAAGACTGCCAGAATAGCTCGGATAGAACTGTGAAGAGTTTCTTAAGGCGAGATATACTTGTGTTTTACTAAGACTTGGTCTAGCACTCCAAACCAATGCGGCAATTCCAGCAGAAGTTGCCGTTGCACAAGAACTACCTCCAATATACGTTGGTGAAGAACCAGCTGCTGGCAAGGAAAGTGAATTTCGGTCAGTATTATTGCTTCGTTCCATAGGAATAGTAAAGTCAACTTCACTTCCATCGTGACAGGATGCACAGGTGCTTCCGTTGTCTTTAACGCCCGTAATGGCAATGCAAGCAGCATAGGAAGCAGGGTAAATAACTCCCCACCAGCTTGTCCAAGAATACGATGTGCCTGCAGCCGCGAATATCAGCTTGCCTTTATTGCTCGCATAATTTACACCGTCTTCTAAAATACTGCTCGAAAATGGAGTTCCGATGCTCATACTTACAATGCGGACATCTGCTTTATCTCCCATCTTCACAAGGGCATTTTTAACCCCCGTTTTTTCTGAAGCTCCATCCAAAACAACATCTTCGCAGGCACGAATAAAATGCAGATTCGATTTATAGGCAACTCCAGTTGTCGCATCTCCCGAATTTCTTGGGCCAACTGCTAATCCACTCATGCTTGTTCCATGGGTGCAAGTTGTGTATGCGGTTGTTCCATAAGTGTAATCGGTAGTAAGTATTCGCCCAACATTCGAACTTCCACTATTGAACAAACTGCTTAAGAAAAATTGCGAACTACTTATTCCTGCATCAATAATTCCAACGGTAATTCCTTGTCCTTGCGATACATTCCAAGCATTGGGAATGTTGACATTGTTATAATTCCAGGGCAATCTGCAATTGGGACTAATTGTAGTCCAATCGGAAGTGTTTAGACTTATTGTTGAAGCAGTGCAGCCAGATGAAGAGCGCTCTTTTGATTGTGGCCAATAGTCGAGCGGTTCGATGTAACGCACGTTTTCGAGATTGTATAAAGCTGTAAATGTATTTTTATCGGTTAAACGAATGGTGATTATTGGCAGTGTTTGATCATCTTCGATGAGAATGTCTTCGATTTTAATAGGTGTCAATGCCGTTTTATTAATTTCTGAAAGTATCAATTCCAATAGGGCGTCATGAACCGATTTCCAAGGTTTACTTTTTAAATTTATGGAATGGATGCTGCTTGTAATGTCTTTCAAATCGGCAGGTTTATATCCAATAGCAACTGCCTGATTGCCATACTGCGCAGCACTCCAAATGGTTTTAAGGTCCATCCATTCCCATCGAAAATCTTTCCGTTCATTTAATGTTTGTAAAATAATTTCATCTGTTTTTGCTTGAGAAAAGGCAATGCCTTCGGGAATCGGAGTTTGAATTGCTTTGGGCTTAAGCACCTCATGAAATGTATTTGAAGAGTTGCTATTAGAATCATCGTTTTTATAACACGATGTCAGGATAAATAAGGAACAAGCGGATAGAAAATAGAGGTGTAATTTCATAAATCAATAAAATAAGGAATAAAGTTTTAACGAAAATAGGGGCACTCGTTTTTAGAAAATCATCAGTCGTATTAAAAATTTCAACAGCAAGGTTAATATCTAAGTGAATATCGTGTTCATTGATTTTGAATGGCCGATTTATCATACATCAATAACATTTTGCAATTAAATTAGATTTAGAAAATATGGTTTATTCAGCTACCTTTGCGCCCATTAAAAAAAGCTATGATTGCAGTATCGAATATCTCTCTACGTTACGGAAAACGTACTCTTTTTGAAGACGTTAACCTCAAATTTATACCCGGCAATTGCTATGGTCTTATCGGCGCCAATGGTGCAGGGAAATCTACATTTTTGAAGATATTATCCGGAGAGATAGATGCAAACACTGGTGAAATTGCCATTACACCAGGCGAACGTATGGCCGTTCTTCGTCAGAATCACTATGAGTTTGATGCATTTCCTGTATTACAAACTGTGATGATGGGGCACAAAAAACTTTGGGATATTATTCAGGAGAAGGATGCCATTTATGCAAAGCCCGATTTTAGCGATGCTGATGGAATTAGAGCCTCTGAATTAGAAGGCGATTTTGCCGAAATGGAGGGCTGGAATGCCGAAAGTGATGCAGCCAATTTGTTAAGTGGATTGGGCGTTCCAGAAGATTTACATTACCGACTTGTTTCCGAGTTAAATGGAACACAGAAAGTTCGTGTATTGCTTGCACAAGCGCTTTATGGAAATCCGGATATTCTTTTACTCGATGAGCCAACCAACGATTTGGATGTACATACCATTGCTTGGTTAGAAGACTATTTAGCTGATTTTAAAAACACCGTTATTGTTGTATCCCACGATCGACATTTCTTGGATGCAGTATGCACGCACATTGTAGATATTGATTACAGTAAAATGAAACTTTTTACTGGCAATTATACCTTTTGGTATGAATCCAGTCAATTGATTAGTCGCCAAATGGCAGACAAGAATTCCAAGATGGAAGATAAGCGCAAGCAACTTCAGGAATTCATTGCGCGCTTCAGTGCAAATGCTTCGAAATCTCGCCAAGCAACAAGCCGTAAAAAGTTATTGGATAAATTAAATGTGGAAGATTTGCAGGCATCAACCCGAAAATATCCTGCCATAATCTTTAAACCGGAACGCGAGCCAGGTGATCAGATTTTACATGTGGAGAATTTGAGTGCTAGCTTAAACGGGAAACTCTTGTTTTCGAATGTTACGTTTAATATGCATCGTTCTGATAAAATTGCTGTAATAGCTCAAGATCATCAAGCCGTTTCCTTTTTATTCGACATTCTTTTAGGAGAACGTAAGCAAGATAGCGGAACGGTAACGTGGGGAACTACCATAAAACCAGCGTATTTGCCTGCCGATAATGGAAAGTATTTCACAAGTGATTTGAACTTAATTGATTGGCTTCGACAATATTCATCCGATCCGGATGAAACATTCGTGCGTGGTTTTTTAGGGAAAATGTTATTCTCCGGTGAGGAAACATTGAAAAAATGTTCGGTTTTATCGGGAGGTGAAAAAATGCGTTGTATGATTTCGCGTATGATGCTTGGCAGTGGTAATTTATTGGTAATGGATGAACCTACCAATCACCTCGATTTGGAATCGATTACAGCGTTTAATAATTCAATTACCGATGTTAAAACGCCAGTTTTATTGAGTTCGCATGATCATCATTTTATGCAAACTACAGCCAATCGAGTAATTGAGTTAATGCCTACTGGAATCATTGATCGCCAATTGACTTACGACGAATTTCTTGAAAGTGATGCAGTTACATCTCGGCGCGTTGAATTAATGTCAAGCTAACATCATTATTAATCAATATTTAATACAGGCACTTGCAAAAAAAGCATTAATATTGTCTTAAAGATGTTAATATGAATGTTTTGCTAATTGAAGATGAGCCTAAATTGGCTGAATTAATTCGTCAAGGTTTGGATGAGGATGGTTATACAGTTGATGTTGCATATGATGGTCAAGAAGGCCTCGATAAAGCACTTCAAAATCCATTCGATTTAGTAATTATGGATGTTATAATGCCAATAATGAATGGCGTGGAAGTGTGTAGAATTATTCGCAAAGAAAAGCCCGAATTGCCTGTAATAATGCTAACTGCATTGGATACAATTCGCGATAAACAAAACGGATTTGAAGCAGGCGCCGACGATTATATTGTAAAACCATTTGAATTTATGGAACTACTGATGCGTGTTAAAGCGCATACGCGTAGACCAAATAATAACATTGGTTCTGAACAACTAATTAAAGTTTCGGATTTGGAATTGGATTTAGATTTGAAGATTGCACGTCGTCATGGAAAGGAAATTACACTAACAGCAAAAGAATATCAGTTGTTGGATTATTTAATGCGTAATAAAAACAGAGTGCTTTCACGGGCAGAAATTGCTCAAAAGGTATGGGGGCTCAACTTCGATACCGGAACAAATATCATAGACGTTTATATTAACTTTCTTAGAAAGAAAATTGACATGTCATCCGACAGAAAATTAATTCAAACGCAAGTTGGAATGGGTTATATTTTCAAGGAAAATTAAATGAATATTCGAACTCGGATAACACTACAGTTTTTATACATCAGTTCGCTTCTTCTTTTTTTTACAACTGTTTCCATTTACTTTTATTCTTCCGAAATTCGAAAAAAGGAATTTTATGAAAGACTATCTCAGAAAGCACATATAACAGCTCAACTATTTAATAGACTGCCTCTGAATAACATAGAAAATAAGAGGATTAATGATAATTTAGGTTTAGGTTTTTTACCCGAAGAGGCCATTTATATTTACAATAATCAGGATGTTTTGGTTTACCAATCGACCAATTTGCCTTTTTCTAAATATTATTCCAAACTGATTAAGCGAATAAAATCAGGTGAGCATAAATTTCATTTTGAGAATGATTTAGATGCCTATGGCTATTCATATTTTTCTAATTCTTTTGTCATTATAGCGTCTGCGATCGACAAATTTGGACTAGATCGATTGAATGAGATGAAAAAAATCCTTCTACTTGTTTTTATTTTCGGAAATATTTTGGCAGCTTTATTCGGATGGTTTTTTGCGGGACGTTCATTAAAGCCATTATTTGCAGTTGTTGCTCAAGTGAATAATATTTCAGTAAATCAATTAAATAAACGGGTTGAAATTGATGAGAACTTAGATGTGGTCGCATTAATCGCTTCAACATTCAACGAACTATTAGATCGAGTAGAAATTGCCTTTCAAATGCAAAAACAATTTGTAGCAAGCGCATCACATGAATTAAGAACACCATTAACAATCATTTTAGGTCAGCTAGAATTGGCATTGTTGAATACTCGAACAACTGAGCAATATCAAAAAATAATAAAGTCGTTGACCTTAGATTTAAAGGATCTAAACAATACAGCTAATCGTTTACTTCTTCTGGCCCAAGCCGATTTTCAGGCGGAGAATCTCGACCCTAAACCCTTTCGAATTGATGAATGTCTTTGGCAAATTAATTTAGAAATGCAAAAACGTTTCCCCTCTGGAATTGTTGACATTCTTTTTGATGTAATTCCAGAATCAGAATCCGATTTTATCATCATGGGAAATGAACCACTTGTTAAAGTTGCGATAAGCAATGTTGTTGAGAACTCACTAAAATATAGTAAGCCCCAATATTGTAGTGTAACTTTATATACTAATAAAAAAGAGATTTTAGTAAAGATGGAAGATCAAGGATATGGTATTCATGAAGATGATATTCAAAAAATATTTATTCCATTTTATAGAGCAAATTCTTCATTTGTAACTTCTGGTCATGGACTTGGACTAGCTATGGTGAAAAAAATTATTCAATTGCATTCGGGAGTAATCGATCTAAAATCGGAAATAAATAAAGGCACTGTCGTTTCGATTTCCATTCCAAGAATATTCACTAAGTCAAGTTCTCCCTTTGAATCTTTATATAGTTAATTCGAATTTGTTTGTTGTGTTCATTCAAATAATTCTTTTCAGAAATTAAATAATAAGATGTAAGGTTGCGTTTGATATTCAATCAACTTAATTCGAATAACGAGGTATAGGTGATTGTATATTAAAAATGAAAACGTATGCTTGGATTTTATCAGCCAATTTCCAGCTGGACTCACCTCTTAGGCGCATTGTTGGCAATATGTACGGGTGCTATTTTAATTCGAAAAGGATGGGGGAATCGCATTCGAGTTTTGGCATTGATTGTTTTTATGACTGGAATTGTATTGATGTTTTCGATGAGTAGCATTTACCATGCTCTTGAACCAGGTTTGGGTAGACAGGTATTTCGCAAACTCGATTATGCAGCAATTTTTGTGATGATTGCAGGAACGGCCACCCCCATTCATCTCATAATTTTTAGAGGCTGGTGGCGCTGGGGTTTTATAATTTCCTTGTGGGTCATTGCAACAATTGGCTTATTACTAACCATTATTCTTATTGATCAAATTCCAGAATGGGTTTCACTTACTGTATTTATGTTAATGGGCATGCTTGCCTTAGCATCTATAGCAAAAGCTGGGAAAATGTTAGGAATTAGACAGATTTCATATGCATTACTCGGTGGCGGTTTTTATGTGATTGGAGCACTCATCGATTTTCTTCGTTGGCCAGAAATTGTATCCGGTTTATTGGGACCACATGAAATATTTCATGTTTTTGTAATGTTAGGAGTTGCTTCTCATTGGTTGTTTATTTATCATCTTGCTGATCAACCTACACATGCTCGATTAGTTTTTCTTGTAAAAGAAAAATCTGAAAATGAGTTTTTTGCACGTGCAGTTGGTGAAAGTGTGTTTGTAATTGCAACCTCTCGCAACGACTTGCGTAGACAGGTCAAAGAAAAATTAAAAGAGCAGTTTTATCCACAATTTATTCCGGAGAAAGTGCGTTTTCGATTTTACAAAGACGAAGTATTGAAACTTGATTTTAAATAAACTAGCTTATCGACAAAAATATACTTGGTAATTAACTGAATTACAACATCCGTTTTCAAAATGGATTGTTACATGATTAAATGATAGCTTATGTCGATGTTAGAATATTGTAAAGTAATACTTGAAAGTGTGAGTTTTGATCACGCATTGTTTTTAAAGGAACTTCGTAAAGCCTCAACTCGTTTACACAAACCTGAAGCGGAAGAACTGATGATTTGGTGCATTGCACGTTACAACTATCCTTGATTCTAAAGATTTCTTGTTATTAATATGTCTCAAAATAAATCCCTGAGCGGATGTTTTTTTTTGGTGCATAAAGCGTGTAATTTTGCGATTCAAATATATCTGAATGCAAAACGATTGTATTGTTATTGGTGGTGGAATAGTTGGCTTGGCAACAGCATACACACTCCTGAAAGAAAAGCCAGGAATGAAAATTCTGCTTATCGAAAAAGAAGACAAAATTGCCAAACATCAAACAGGAAATAATAGTGGCGTAATTCATTCCGGTTTATATTACAAGCCAGGCTCCTTAAAAGCTACCAATTGTATTGAGGGATATAATTTGTTATTGGATTTTGCAAAACAAAATGCAATTCCATTCGATTTATGCGGCAAAGTTGTAGTCGCCACCCAAAAAGAACAATTGCCAATTCTAAAGAATCTGTATCAAAGGGGCATAGAAAATGGTTTGGTTGAAAATCGTATGATTACAGCTTCGGAACTTCGAGAAATCGAGCCTCATTGCAATGGATTAGAAGCGATTAAAGTTCCATATACCGGCATTATCGATTATACGCAAGTCTCCGAAAAATTAGCAGAATTGATTAAAGCATCAGGAGGTGAAATTATAACAAGCACAAAAGTGTTAAATATCCGTTTGATGAACGATGCAGATGCAATCGTAGAAACGACACAAGGAGAATTTTTAGCAAAATTAATCATCAATTGCGCTGGTTTATATTCCGATAAAATTGCTTCAATGACACATCCTGAAATCGATGTGCGGATTATTCCTTTTAGAGGCGAGTATTATAAGCTAAGAGATGAACGTCGATCTCTAGTGAATACATTAATTTATCCTGTTCCCGATCCTAATTTTCCTTTTCTTGGTGTGCATTTTACCAAAATGATTGATGGAGGTGTGGAAGCTGGCCCCAATGCTGTATTTGCCTTTAGTCGCGAAGGATACACCCGAACATCGTTCAATGCATCCGAATTTTGGGGTTCATTAAGTTGGCCTGGATTTAGAAAAGTTGCAACTAAATATTGGAAAACAGGGATGGGTGAGTATTATCGTTCGTTCAGTAAATCGGCATTTACAAAGGCATTGCAAGAATTGATTCCTGAAGTTCAAAAAAATGACCTTGTGCCTGCAGGAGCGGGTGTTCGGGCTCAAGCTTGTGATCGAAATGGTGGATTGATCGATGATTTTTTATTCTTGGAGAAACCTTCAGTCATTCATGTTCTAAACGCTCCATCGCCTGCTGCAACGTCTTCCTTAGCTATTGGAAAAACCATTTCATCCATGGCATTAAAACGTTTTCAATAAAATTAAATTTTATACGGGTTCTCAATTTAGTATGCTGATTATCAAATTATTTGTTGATAAAATATGAATAATCGAAATGAATCTCAATCAATACTAATTGATACTTGTTATTTTTGCATTCCTTTTGTCGACTAAGCACAATAAATATACTCGGCTCTGCGTAATTAGAAAGATAGATGAAGATTAAGAAACTACTTTTTTTACTAATAATATTCTTATTTATTGGTGCTTCCTTGAATGCTCAGGGGAGGAGAGAGTATATTATTTTCGATGGTTTTCTAACTTCAGCTGCTGGTTCTGTCAATGAGGGCGCTATCATTAAATTGGTATGTAGTGGTCGTAACGAATATTTGAAATTTGATGCAGAAACCGGGAAATTCCAAGTTCGTGTTGGATTAGATCGTGAATGTGAAATTAGTTTCACGAAACCTGGCTTTATTTCCACATCTATTTTTTTAAATACGATTTGTCCAAAAGACAGACTGGAAGAAGGTTTTCCTGATTATGAACTAAATGTGACTTTGAGGCCTGAGGTAGCGAACGTACCTTTTACGATCAAACATGAAATTGCATACGATGACAATGTGTACAATTTCGATTTCAAAGAGGATTTTAATCGCTCTACAAACCGTCAGTTAAAAGAATACAAATCGATAACAAGTAATAGCGAGCAAATTGCTGCAGAAAAAGCTCGTTTAGCTGAAGAGAAATTGAAAGCGGAGGAACTAAAAAAGCAGCAGTTGGCCGAGCAAAAAGCAGCAGCCGAACGGGTTAAATTCCTTGCTGATTCCCTAGACAAAAATCAATCATTGGCTCAAAAAGCAGCAAGGGAAGCTGAGGCAAAAGCACGTGCAGAAGCTGAAGCCGCTGAAAAGGAACGTTTAAATAATGATTTGGCCGCTCGTAAAGCTGCTGAAGAGAAAGCTCGTTTAGAAAAGGAAGCATTAGAACAAGCGCGTAAAGATGCTGAGGCAAAAGCTAAAATGGACGCAATAGCTCAAGAGAAAGCCAATCGTGATGCTAGAGAAGCAGCTGCAAAAGCACAAAAAGCAGCCGAAGAACAAGCACGACTAGATGCAATTGCTCAGGAAAAATTGAACAAATCTGCGGAAGAAAAAGCCAGATTAGAATCAGCTGCTGCAGAGAAAGCGCGCAGAGCAGCAGAAGAAAAAGCTAGATTGGAAGCATTAGCTCGTGAAAAAGCCCAGAAAGAAGCCGATGAAAAAGCCCAACGAGAAGAAATTGAACGCGCAAGACTCGCAGCAGAAACAGCTAAGTTAGCCGAAAAGGAAACCAATAAGCGCAAACGCGATTCATTGGAGACTGTCATGAAGCAGCAGCAATTAGCTGAAGTAAAAGCGAAAGAAGAATTTGAAGCTCGAAAGAAACTGGAACGTGAAGCTGCTGAAAAAGCTAGACAAGAAGCATTAGTCAGGGAGCAGGCAGAAAAAGATGCAGCATTAAAAGCACGTAAAGATGCGGAGGCCAAAGCTACAGCAGAATTAGCAGCGAAAGAAGCCCAAGCTAAAGCAGAAGCTGCAAAGTTGAAAGCGGAAGCGGAAGCTAAAGCGAAAGCCGATGCCTTAGCAAAGGAAGAAGCTGAAAAAGCACAAAAAGCAGCCGAAGCAAAAGTCCGTGCCGAAGCCGAAGCCAAAGCCAAAGCTGATGCCTTAGCAAAAGAAGAAGCTGAAAAAGCACAAAAAGTTGCTGAAGCAAAAGCCCGTGCCGAAGCTGAGGCCAAAGCCAAAGCTGATGCCTTAGCAAAGGAAGAAGTTGAAAAAGCACAGAGAGCCGCCGAAGCAAAAGCCCGCGCCGAAGCTGAAGCCAAAGCCAAAGCTGATGCCTTAGCAAAGGAAGATGCTGAAAAAGCACAAAAAGCGGCTGAGGCAAAAGCACGTGCTGAAGCGGAAGCCAAAGCCAAAGCTGATGCAATAGCGAAAGAAGAAGCAGATAAAGCGCAGAAAGCAGCAGATGCAAAAGCCCGTGCTGAAGCGGAAGCCAAAGCAAAAGCCGATGCATTAGCGAAAGAAGAAGCAGATAAAGCACAGAAAGCTGCCGAAGAAAAAGCCCGCGCTGAAGCAGAGGCCAATGAGCAAGCAAGAATTGCAGCCGAATTGAAAGCACAAAAAGAAGCCGAAGCAAAAGCAAAAGCTGAAAAAGATAGTTTAGTAAAAGCACAGAAAGAAGCCGAAGAAAAAGCTCGATTG
>CALQJV010000015.1 GCA_943330985.1 Chitinophaga pinensis | reverse complement strand
GTGTAAATGCATTGGGTGGAAATACTACTCCGGGACCATTAGTTATAAATGGAGGTGCTATTTCAGCGAGCAACGCTACTGCAAGAGTATTTACTGGCAAGCTTTCTGGTATCACTGTAGGAGGCAATTTTAGTTTGGGAAATGTTACTGACTTTGCTGCAGGAACAGGTAGTTTAACTTTTAATGCACCTGTTGCATTGGGATCCAGTGTAACTAGAACAATCAATATTGGAAATACAGGTTCTTATACTTTGAACGGAATTATATCAGGAACAAGTTCAAATTTGACTGTATCATCAACGGCTGCAGGAACATTAATTTTAGGAGGCGCGAATACATATTCAGGTGCAACTTCGGTAAATGGAGGATTAGTTTTAGTTAACGGGATTCACACAGGTTCAGGTGCCAATACCATTGGCGCATCCGGCACCTTGGGCGGCAGCGGAACCTTACCCGGCACATTAACTGTATCAGGTGCTGTTTCTCCGGGTTCAACCGGAGTCAATGTGGGTACATTCACCACCGGAGCTCAAACTTGGAATGCCAGTTCTATTTATAATTTCAATATCACTGACGTCACCGCATTAGCCGGAACCAATCAGGATCAGATTGTTTCAACCGGGGCAATTAATTTTGGTTCAAATGCAGTAACAGTAAAAGTTTCAGGAACCCCAACTGGTTTCTCTGCAGCTACCAGTTATTCTTGGCCAATTATGACCGGTACATCAATCACCAACCCTGGTGCTTTTACTGTAGATGTAACAGGTTTCACACCCCCACTTTCCGGCGGCACTTTTTCAGTAACCACTACGTCTACTGCTGTAAATCTTGTATATAGTCCGGCGGTAATTAATCCAACCATTGTCCTTTCTTCTCCTTCTCAAATTGGAGGCACAAATGTGGGACAGGGAACAGCAGATGTTCAAGTTTCGAATTTTCAAGCTGATGTAACTTTAGCCAACGCCACATTAAACACGCTGACATTTACCATCGGAAATGGTGGAGGCACTTATACAACCGGAGATGTAACCAACTTCAAACTTTGGTTCAATGCATCAGCCAACACTTTCGGGTCTGCCAGCCAGATTGGAACAACTTTCAATTCAACAGCAACAGCATCGGGAGGCACAGTCACATTCAGCCCTAGTACTTCAATCACGATTGGAACTACTGGATATTTCTGGGTAACCGCTACAGTGAGTGGAAGTGCTGGAGCTGGCGATATTTTCAACGTATCGACACCTTCTCTTACTTTTGCGGCAGGTACACCATCCGGTTCAATAACCGCTGGTGGAAATCAAACGGTAACGGCTAATACACCGACCTTCACTTTTTTACCTACCAGTTTCACTGGCATGACATCAAATTTCGGAGCCAATGGTACGTCTGTTTCAACAACCATAAGTGGTTCAAACCTATCGCCTGCATCTGGAAACATTACTGTTAACGCACCAGCAAATTTTGAAGTTTCAAAAGACAATGTAACTTACGGTTCGTCTGCAACATTCGCATATACCGGTGGCAATGCCTTCAACGCTTCTAACAATACCGTTTATTTCCGCATCACCAATACTGCTGCCTGTGGGGTTGTGAGTGGAATTGCTACTACATTGGGTGGTACTGTGTCAGTTCCGCCTAGTATAAGTCTTGCTGGAACGGTGAGCAACTGCCCAACTCTTGCGGCCACCCCAGCATCTTTAACTGGTTTCACCAACATAGAAGGAACAGCTTCAACTGCTCAAAATTTCTCATTATCTGCAAGTAACCTTTCCCCGGCTTCTGGTAACATTACTATTACGGCGCCAGTAAACTTTGAAGTTTATGATGGAGCTAGCTGGGTTTCCAGTTATACTGTATCATATACAGGAAGTGCATTAATCGCAACCACCGTGCAGGTTCGCGTTACGGCAGCTGCTCTTGCCGGAGCCGTTTCAGGCAACGTGAGTTTTGCAGGAGGTGGAGCAACCACTATTACAAATGCTGTTAGCGGAACAGTAAGTGCCAATCCATATTTATTGATTCCGGCAATCAACACAGCTGTTATTTCAAACTTTAATACGATTGGAAATGCGGCAACAGCAACGCTCACATCTGGTTTCAAAACTGGTAACGATTGGGCAACTGGCGGAACCGCAACAACACTTGCTTATGGCACATCCGGAACAGGTATAGTAACAGGAACTTCTGGAGGTGGATATATTAATTGGGCAAATGGTGTTACAGCTTCGTCTACTGATCGTTCTATTGGAATATTAAATACTGGTTCATTTACAACAGGTAAATCGATCATCCTTGCTATTCAGAACAATACAGGAGCAACTGCAACAGATTTATATGTTAATTACGATATTGAAAAATACAGAACAGGATCACGTATTTGGGATGTGAAATTTTTCCATGGAAGCACTTCAACTGCAACAATATCAGCACCTACAGGCGATCAAAATTATCCTGCTGATGCCAACAGTACTGTTGTTTTAGACCCCCCAACATCAACCAATAAAACTGTAGTTATTACTGGCTTAACAATTCCATCAGGTGGTATCTATTATTTGAGATGGACATTAGATGGTATTGGTGGATCAAGTAATGGACAGGGACTCGGTTTCGATAACATTGCTGTTACATTAAGTAATGCATCTGCACCAACAGTTACTGTTACGCCAACCACATTAACAGGATTTACATATACTTTGGGTTCGGGTCCTTCTACTCCTCCGCAAACCTTTACCGTTTCCGGAACTAACCTCACAAACAATGTACTTATTACCCCTCCCACTAATTATGAAGTTTCACTTTCTTCGGGTTCGGGATATGTGTCCAATCCTTCTTCGCTTACCATTACACAATCAGGCGGTACTTTACCCGCTCAGCCAATAACGATTTACACCCGTTTGAAAGCTGGTTTAACTACGGGAACTTATAACAATGAAGTAATCAATATCACTTCAACGGGTGCTATTCCCAAAACGGTAACATCAAGTGGTGTGGTTGCTGCTGCTATTGTATCTCTAAGTGCAAATACCGCGACAGGACTAGAACAAGCTGGCACTGTAGTAACGATCACAGCAACGACTAATAATGCTGTATTATCTGATCAAACTGTTGATGTAACTGTAACAGGAACAGGCATTACAGGCACGGATTATACCATCACCGATGGAGATGCTGCTGCCGGAATTCAGATTAAGATACTTGCTGGCAATACAACTGGATCAATCACATTCACAATTCTGGATGACAACCTTCTTGAAATAAATGAAACGGCTACACTGACCATTTCCAATCCAACAAGTGGAATGGGATTAGGCTCGCAAACTGCAGTTAATATTGCCATTACAGATAATGATGATGCTATTTATTTGAGTTCATTAGGCAATGCTGAACCAACTATTACATTTGATGATCTAGCGAATACAGGAACAACCAGCCTGAGCATTAAAGGAACTTATCTCTTTGAGCAGGGAACTAACGCAAATTCTACTTATTCCGCCTACGATGGATCTGGTGCAACACCTGCTGGTAACACATATAGTTTTGGTACTGGAACAAATACCGACCGTGCGCTTGGAAGTCTTGCATCCGGATCCTTAACTCCCACTCATTTCGGATTGAAATTGACCAACATTACTGGTGGTATCATCAATGCGATTGACATTACCTATACGGGTGAACAGTGGAGAAATGGTGGTAATACTAGTTTAGATGCTTTGTATTTTGAATACAGTACCGACGCAACAAGTTTGAGCACAGGGACATGGAACAACATCAATGACCTGAAAATGCTTTCACTCATTAACACAGCAACGTTTGCGGCTTTGAATGGAAACCTTCCAGCTAATCAAGCCACCCTGAATAAAATAATTGGTTTGGGAACAACTCCAAACGGAACAAGTGTTTGGATTCGCTGGAGAGATGAAAACATTGGAGGAAATGATCATGGAATGGGTGTGGATGATCTGATTTTAAAACCATTGTTCATCAATCCTTCTGTATTCTATTCTAAATCTTCTGGAGATTTAAATGTGTTAGGGACATGGGGCGATAACACGGATGGTTCAGGTAATGCGCCTGCAAATTTCACAACAGCTGGTCAGGTTTTTTACATAGCCAACCACGATGCAACAGCAGCTACTATTGGAGCTAATTGGACAGTATCTGGAGCTACTTCTAAGGTGAGTGTGGGTAATGGACTTGATACTAACTTATTTGTTGTTCCTGCTGGTTTAACATTCTCAGCAACATTACTAGATGTTCGATCGAACAATACCTTTACCAATGAAAGTTCAAATACATCCCCTGTATTTGGAATTATTGATGCTACAAGTACGGTTACCTATGGTGCAATTTCCGGAACTCAAAACGTAGATGCGACAACCTATGGCTACTTAAATTTTGTTGGTGCTGGTGCTAAAAATATCACGGGTGCACTCGCTGTTCAGAATGATCTTACACTCGATGGCGTAACGATGAATACATCAATAGGGACATATACAAACTTAAGTTATGGAGGGAACATAACCATTCTTTCACCTTGTACCTATACAAGTGGATTTACAACCTACATAAGTTTTGTTACAACTGGAAATGGAAATCAAATTGTGAAAGGAAATGGTAATCCGCTAGGTTGTTCGCAGTTCAATTGTTTAACTAAAACAGCTGGATCGCTTACATTATCATCAGTTGGAGGTTCTACTACAATAAATGCACAAGATGACATTAAAATGAATATGCCTGCCGGGACTTCATTTATCGATGGTGGCAACTTATTAAATGTAGGTGGTGACTTCGAAACAGACGGTATCGCTGCCAGCTATAATTTAACTGGAACACTTTCTATGAATGGGTTCCCTGCTGCTGCAGTTAACATTCGTTTAAATGGTGCAGGTGGTTCTGCAATACCAGGAGTTGCTGAATTAAACAATGTAATTTTAAATAGTGCGACATCTAATCAAGTAAATTTCCAACCAATTGGAGCAGGAACAGGTTCAACAATCATCAAAGGCAACCTAACAATTTCAGGAACCTCTTCTTATTCAGGTGGAATTCATTTTGGAAATGCTCCTGCAACAGGTGTTACACTTAATGGAAATTACACGAACACACTTGGTGGTTCGGTTATTTTTCCAACAGCAGGTACAT
Source organism: Chitinophaga pinensis (assembly GCA_943330985.1). The sequence goes on along the minus strand of CALQJV010000015.1, from coordinate 6,279 downwards.
TAATCTTTGGTGGAACTACAGCTCAAACTTATTCAACTGCTTATTTAGGTGGAGATTCATTCTTTAATGTAGTTCTTAATAATGCAACTGGATTAACATTGGTATCAGGCAATATGCAGACTAATGGTAACTTTACTTGCACTAGCGGTATTTTAACTACTGGTTCTAACAAAGTGATCCTTGGAAGTACTGCCACCATTTCAGAAACTTCTACATCAAATGTTTTAGGATTTGTTCAAACAACTCGAACTTTAACTAATGCACTTCAGACATTTGGCGGATTGGGTGTTGAAATAACCGCTTTAGGTTCAGCTCCTGGGTCTACATTTGTTATTCGTGAAACTGGCACAAGTAGTAATATTGGTTGCACTTCATCAAGCTTACTTCGTAACTTCTCTATTACCCCAACTGTAAATATTGGTTTAAATGCGAATATTACTTATGCGTATTTTGACAATGAATTGAATAGCATTCCAGAAGCGGGCTTAGCATTGTATACTGGCTCTTCTCCTTGGACTTCAATTAGTACGAATGTCAATATTGCATCTAATTCAATTTCCGCAATTGGTATTAATTCTATTGGGACATTAGTTGCTGCGGCTGCAGCTGCTCCTGCTTTGAATACAAATTCAACTTTAATTAATGCATCTAATCCAACAAGATTACTTGCTGTAACAGCACTTCTGCCAAACACAAACTATTTGTGGTCTCCTGCAACTGACATTTATACAGATGCCTCTCTTACAACACCATATATTGCAGGCACAAATGAAGACTCTGTTTATGTTGCTCCATTCTCAACAATTACATACAATGTAACCGGGACCAATACACTTATTTCTTGCACAAGCAGTCCTGCTTCGGTATTAGTAAACGTTGACCCAGCAATCACCAACGATATTTGTGCTGCAAATTCAGCTGCTGGTTTGGTAACTGTAACATCAACACCAACGTTCTTTATTCGTTCATTAACAGGAGCTACAGCTAGTCCTGGAGCTGCTTGTGTTGCAATCAATAAAGATATCTGGTTCAGTGCGGTTGTTCCTTCGAATGGAGAAATTCATGTTACAACTCAACAACACAATAACCCAGTTGCTAACTTAAATATCACAAGTGCTTTGGTTCAAATTTTCACTGCGTCGACATGTTCAACAGGACTTTCTCAAGTGGCTTGTAACAATGGTGGAGCTGCTGCAAATATGGCTTACGCTGCAGCGACAGGATTAACACCGGGTTCAACTGTTTACATTCGTTTAGCAAGAACTATAGCAAGTAATGCTACTGCTGCTCAGTACATCAGAATGGCTGTAACCAATGGATTGATTTGGACTGGTGCTTCAAGCAATGATTTCACGAATCCCGGAAATTACTTAGGTGGTGATGCGACTGCGCTTACATCTCCAACATCAACAAGTACTGTAATTATTCCTGCGACAGCGAGTAATGTTTATCCTGTTGTAACGGGTACTCAAAATTGCCATGGACTTCAGTTTGCTGCAACCTTCTCGAATCAAAATCCGAATATAACGATTAGCTCTGGAGCTGAACTTCGTTTAACTGCGAGTTCTACATACACAAGCTTTATTAATCGTTCTGGATTTGCAGTAAGTCCCAAAATTAATGGTACTGGAACACTTCGCTTTAATGAAGGCGGTTTAAATACGGCTACTATGTTATGTCCAGCTCGTTTTTATGGAGTTGTTGCTGTTCGTAATGGTGTTACTGCAGCAAGTAATGGTAACATGCGTTTCGAAAACAATTCGGTTCTATTATCTGGAGGAGTTGCTTCTTCAGTTCCATCTCAAAACTATAGTGGAACTGTTACGGGTAATATTGTTTATGTTCGAAGTGGTTCTCTTTACGGTGGATACAACTACTGGTCTTCACCGGTAGCTTCTGCAAGTACAGATGTACTACTTTCTCTCTACGGTAATAATATCTACAAATACAACAACACAAATCCAGGAGCTGGTGCTGGTACTGCAGCCAGTGCACTTTTAGGCTGGACACAAATAAATAGTGGAGAAACAATGACTCCAGGTAAGGGGTATATCCAAACATTTGCTGGAAATGGAACTGTAACGTTTACAGGAGCTCCAAATCAAACAAGTGTGAGTATTCCAACAACTGTAAATGGCCCTAATATTTTCAACTTATTAGGAAATCCTTACCCTGGTGCACTTTCTTACGATGCATTAAAAGCAAGTAATCCATCATTAGGATCTGTTTACTTATGGTCGAATGTTGGTGCTACGATTCCTTACACTACTAGTTCTTATGTGGTAATGTCTTCGTTACCTGGTTTAGCTGGTAATATTGTTCCTGGCTTCTCTGCAAAAGAAATTGCTCCAACACAAGGTTTCTTAGCGGCTTGCTCTACTGCGGTTAACATCAACTTCTCTCCGAATCAGGTGGTTCCGAATTACCCAGGTAACACAACCCAGTTCTTAGAAAGCGATCCGTTATCTTTAATTCGTTTACGTTTAACTAATCCAAATCAAATTAGCTTTGATGTATTGGTTGGTTTTGGTGATACGGGAACAGAAGGTGTTGATTTCGGATTCGATTCTCCGCGTATGCCATCAAGTGACATTTTGGAATTGTATACGCTTATTGGCGAGCAACAATACACTACGCAGTACTTACCAAATTTAACAAACACACGTGTTGTTGATTTAGGAACTGTAATGTCGGCTACTGGAACTCATAAATTCGTGTTAGCTGGTTTTGAGAATTTCGATTCAAGCGTTCGAGTATACATTGAAGATGTTTTAACTGGCGAATACCACAAAATGAGTCTCAATGGTTCATACTCATTCACAAACGATCCATCGTTTACTTCAACACGTTTCCGTTTACATTTCATGGCACCAATAGCTGTTGCCGCAACAGGAACTTGTTTAGGTGAAAACAATGGAAAAATGATTATCAATAATCCAAACGATCAAAACGCAATCTCTGCAACATTGCGAAATGACCAAGGTGTAGTTGTTGGTACAAGTTCATCGTTTGTTGGAGAGTATGTATTCAACAATCTTCCAACGGGTTCTTATGGTGTTGATTTAGCATTGACGGCAACAGATGTTGTTACTCAATATGTGAATGTTGATGGTGGCTCAATTTTAAGCCCTGCAACATTCGTAGCAAGTGCAACAGAAGTTTCTATTGCTGATGCTATTGTTGAGTTCTCTGCTGAAGCACAAGGCGCAAGTCAATTTACATGGAACTTCGGAGATGGTGTAACACTATCTGGAACTGCAACACCTGTTCACGCTTACACTCAACCGGGTATTTACACGGTAACGTTAACAGCTTCGAATGGTGGTTGTGAGTCAACGGTTAGTTCAATGATCACGGTAACAAACAATGCTACCGGTATTACTGAAGTTTCTGGTAAAAACGGATTCTCAATCTATCCGAATCCAGCAAATCAAATCGTAAACATCTTTAAATCGGATAACGATAAAGCGCTATTCGAAATGAATGATGTTGCCGGCAAGTGTGTTTTACGTGTTGAGATTTCGAACAAAGTAAATAGCATTTCTACGGCGAATTTAGCTCCGGGTGTTTACACAGGTTCATTGAAACAAAATGATTCAGTGAAATCGATTCGTATCGTTATTGCTCATTAATAGAATGTAAATCAAACGATAAAGGCTGCTCAATTGGGCAGCCTTTGTCATTTAGATCAATCTCCAATTTAAATGGATACTTCCATTTGTTTATTGCGAAAGAACAATTGATTCTCAATCATATCCAAAACAATAGGTTGTTCTTGAGAAATACTTCCAGCCAATATTTGCTTACTCAACTCATTCAACACTTTCTTCTGAAATAGTCGTTTTACGGGTCTTGCGCCAAATTGTGGGTCGTATCCTAATTGTGCCAACCATTCAATGGCCTCTTCGGTTGCTTCAATTTGAAATCCTTGTTCTTTCAACATTTCTTGAACACCCGAAAATTGCATCCGTACAATTTCTTCCACATTGCTTCTACTCAAAGGTTGAAACATAATGATATCGTCAATACGATTTAAAAACTCAGGACGAATGGTGCGTTTCAATAATTCAAACACATTCACTTTGGCTTCGGCAATTACTTCATCAAGTTCCTTGTTCACCAAATCCTCGAAACTCTCCTGAATCAATTGTGATCCAATATTGGAGGTCATGATGATGATCGTGTTTTTGAAATTCACAACCCTACCCTTGTTATCAGTCAAACGACCATCATCCAGTACTTGTAACAAAATATTGAATACATCGGGATGGGCCTTTTCAATTTCATCGAGGAGCACAACGCTATAAGGTTTGCGACGAACTGCTTCGGTTAATTGTCCACCTTCTTCGTATCCAACATATCCCGGAGGCGCACCAACCAAGCGACTTACCGTATGACGTTCTTGGTATTCACTCATGTCGATGCGGGTCATTGCCTGGTCATTGTTGAATAAGAATTCGGCCAAGGCTTTGGCTAATTCCGTTTTCCCAACACCTGTCGTTCCCAAGAAAATGAACGATCCAATGGGACGTTTCTTGTCTTGCAAGCCTGCTCGTGCTCTACGAATGGCATCCGAAACTGCCTCTATAGCTTCCTCCTGTCCAACCACACGTTTGTGCAATTCGGATTCTAGATTCAATAATTTCTCACGTTCGCTCTGCAACATGCTCGCAACAGGAATTCCGGTCCAACGACTAACAACACCGGCAATATCTTGCGCATCAACCTCTTCTTTAATCATCGCCTTTCCACTTTGCGTTTCAATAAGCTGAAGTCGCAAGGCATCTATTTCGGTTTCCGCATCTTTAATTTTCCCATAGCGCAATTCGGCAACCTTCCCAAAGTCTCCAGAGCGTTCGGCCTGCTCGGCTTCAAATTTATAAGTGTCGATAAGCTGTTTGTTTTTCTGAATCTGATCTACAACATCTTTTTCGTTTTGCCACTTCGATCGCAATGAAGAACGGTCTTGTTCCAGGTTGGCAATTTCTTCACTTAAAGAGGATAATTTCTTTTGATCGTTTTCACGTTTGATGGCTTCACGTTCAATTTCAAGCTGACGAATTTTACGTTCTAATTCATCCAACTCTTCCGGAAGCGAATTAATTTCCATGCGCAATTTGGAAGCGGCTTCATCAATTAAATCGATGGCTTTATCGGGCAAGAAACGATCATTGATATACCGCTGACTCATTTCAACAGCTGCAATTATTGCTTCGTCTTTGATGAGTACTTTGTGGTGATTTTCGTACTTCTCTTTCAAACCCCGTAAAATGGAAATCGCATCTGCCGCTTCGGGTTCATCGATGAGTACCTTTTGGAAACGACGTTCGAGCGCTTTGTCTTTCTCGAAATATTTCTGGTATTCGTTTAAGGTTGTTGCACCAATGGCACGCAACTCACCGCGAGACAAAGCCGGTTTGAGAATATTGGCAGCATCCATGGCTCCTTCACCTCCACCCGCTCCAACAAGTGTATGAATCTCATCAATAAAAAGCACGATATCGCCCTCAGATTCCGTCACTTCTTTCACTACCGATTTCAATCGTTCTTCGAATTCCCCTTTGTACTTCGCACCTGCAATCAAAGCGCCCATGTCGAGCGAATAAATTTGCTTGCTTTTTAAATTTTCGGGAACATCGCCATTTACAATTCGATGAGCTAAACCTTCGGCGATTGCAGTTTTACCTACACCAGGTTCTCCAATTAATATGGGATTATTTTTCGTTCTTCGACTTAATATCTGAAGCACTCGGCGTATTTCTTCATCGCGACCAATCACAGGATCGAGCTTTCCATTACGCGCCATCTCATTGAGATTCTTTGCGTACTTATTTAATGCATTGTATGTTTCTTCGCTCGTTTGAGAAGTAACACGTGCACCTTTTCGCAATTCAGCTACAGCCGATCGAAAATCTTTTTCGTTCAAACCCGAATCTTTCATCAAACGAGAAACGGCATCATTTCCAGATAAAATTCCAAGTGCCAAATGTTCGATTGAAACAAATTCATCTTTCATTTCCTGCATCAAGGATGTGGCTTTGGTTAAAGCCGCCTGAGCGGGATTGGAAAGGTATGGAGAACCACCCGAAACTTTCGGATAGCCTTTAGTGATACTATCTAATGCTAAAACTAAAGCAGGTGTATTAACACTTAGCTTTTTTAGTAAAAATGGAAGTACATTCTCATCAACTTCGAGAACTCCTTTAAGAAGATGGCCTGTTTCAACTGCCTGTTGCCCATTTTGAGTAGCCAGTTGTTGTGCTTGCTGAACCGCTTCCT
>CALQJV010000014.1 GCA_943330985.1 Chitinophaga pinensis | reverse complement strand
GCAATCCTGCGTTAAACTGCTGGTGTAAACTATGCAAATTGGCAGGTTGAAAAAACTCGGAAGGTATTATGCTTAACATTGAAATGATAATATGTGCAAATATACAGTTTGAAATGAGAAAAATACAGAATAGAGGTTGAGTCGAATGCAAAAAAACTCCTGCAGAAAATATCTGCAGGAGTTTTAATAATATTTATATCGACTAGAAATGGAAGTTCAAACGCAATGCGCCAGATGCAGTACCAGTAAGGTTACGATCAGTATCGATTGAGAATATTCCAACTTTACCACCTTCAGTAGTTTGAGTACCGATTGAAACTGGCGCACCTGAATTATTATCAACACTTTCAAGTGTTGTAGAACACGCACCTGCAGAAACAAAAGATAATCCCCATCCAAATTCACCAGCAATTGAAATTTTAGGCAATACGAAATATTCAACACCACCAAAACCTCTTAAAGTTAATCCAAACACACTTCCGTCTTTAACTTCTGTGTTACGAGCAGCATTACCGTATGTATCAACTGTTAAGTTTGCAGGATTTCCCCCTATAGACCAATCAGTAGTATTACCTCCAAGACCAGAAGTAACAGGTGATGTAGCAGAAAGAGCATTTCCATACTCATAAATACGGCCAGAATTGCTCATTCCGATTAATACATCTCCTCCATAATATCCTTGAAGTCGTGTAGAACCGCGACGCCATTCTAAACCACCACCAATTGCGATATTCATTGATTTTTCTTTGTAAGTATCTTCAACTGTTTCACCAATAGCAGGATAGGTAGGGACTGCAGCGCCTGTTTTAGCAACCATATTCGACAAATTTTGAGAACTATTTCCAATTCTCAAAATTCCACGATACGCCATTTTATCGGTTTTGAAATATTTACCGATAATAGTTTGATTTGCATTAAGGAAATTTTGAGTTGGCGCAACAGCTCCAGCTCCACTTAGGAAACCTCCCATGTATGTTAAAAATGGAGTTGCATCAATACCGATTGACCAATCTCCAGCAGCAGGTAAATACGCTTCACCTTTTTTAGAAGTTAATTGTGCTTGCGCTGAACCTACTCCTAAAAGAAGGGCAGCAAGAATTAAACTTTTTTTCATGTTTGTAATTTATATTGGTTTGAACAAATGTTGTTAATAATTTAACATCCTTGATTAATAAGGAATTAACATCAACTTGCTATTACAACATTTAGAATAACAAAGGGCAATCGAGCAGACGCAAATAAGCCATAGAAAGCCATTTATTATGGAACAAAATGGAATGCTTAAATTCGTAATTCCTAAACTTAAAAAAACGCGGGCATCCAAAGAAGATCTGCACTTGGCTGAAGAAAAATAATAACATGTCAGTATCTCATGAAACTATCTTTCAATACATAAATGTTCAGGCCTAAGGCGAGCTGAAAAAGGAGTTGATTTCAATGCTGCGACAACACAAGCCTAAACGTCAAAAACGAGGAATGGAATTGGAAAAGCGGGGAACAATCCCGGATATGATTTCTATTGAGCAGCGTTCTGCAGAATTTGCCGACAGATTAGAATCCAAGACACTTTGATACGGGTTCATTTTGAAGGAAAGGATGCGGGATCTGCGCGGAAAGCTATTGCTTAAAAAATGCAATCAATGCATCGAGATTTAAAGAGATCATTGATATACGATAGAGGTAAAGAAATGGCGGAGCACAAGCAATTTACAGTATCAACAAAAATGCAAGTATAACTTCTGTCATCTAAACAGCCCGTGGCAAAGAGGTCCTAATGAGAACACAAATGGACTTCCCTGATTTTTTTTCCAAAGGGAACAGACTTTACAAAAATAAGCATGTGTAAGTTCAAGAAGTAAGTAAAATAAAACGTTGTATTAACGAAAGGCCAAGAGAAACATTAAATGATAAAACTCCAATTGAAGCAATAAAAGAATTACGTTCTAATATTATTGTTGAATTTTCAAGCTGAGACTACCAGATGATATATTATAAACAGATAATTGTGCAAAACACTAGTTAAATTTTCACACGATATTAATCTGTCGTGCGAAACCTTGTTCCAATGCAATAAATGTTTCTGTGCGTTGAATACCTGAAATAGGTTGAATCTTCTCGTTTAACACTTCACGTAAATGATTGGTATCTCGGCAAAGCACTTTTGCGAAAATACTATAGACTCCGGTAGTGTATTGCAAATCAACAATCTCTTGGATGTTCATCATTTGTTTGCGAACATCTGAATATGCAGAGCCTTTATCGAGAAAAATACCAATGAATGCACAAATATCGTAGCCAATTACAACCGGATCAATAATCAATTGCGAACCTTTTACAACGCCTTGTTCGAGTAGTTTCTTCATTCTTACATGAATTGTACCTGCCGAAACATCCAATTGTTTTGCAATTTCAGTGTACGGCACAACCGCATCTTCCATCAGAATCGTAAGAATTTTTCGATCCAATACATCTAACTCAACTCCCTTGCTCATGATTTACAATTATTAATAGTAATTGATTGCAAATGTAGTTATATAATGAGAATTGAATAACGATTTGATGTTATTGTAGAATAATTGATAAATAATTCCCGATTGTATCGGGAATTATTTATCAACCTGCTATAGATAGAAATTTACTTAATACATATTTATTTTGTATAACGATATAATGCAAAAAACTAGCTTACTTACTAAAAAAACCTTTCTTTTTAACACCTTCTGATTTAAATTTCATAAACTCGTTTATATCATTACTAACGCTATTCATTTGTTTAGACATTTCTCTTTTGTTGAAAGAAACAACTTCATCGCGATCAATATGTAAACGACTTGCAATATCCCAAGCATCAATATCAGCTCCCATAAAACTGAAGGTCCAGCGCTCTGTCGCTTTTAGTTGACTAATCCGTTCCGAAATTTGTTTGAAATTATAGTACTGAGAGGCATTTTCTTGTCCATCAGTTAAAATTACCATCACCACATCGTCGCCTGGTTGAATAACTTCTTCCATCTTATTGATTTGCATTCCAATGGCATCCAACAAAGCAGTATTTCCATTGGGTTCATATTGTTTTTGTGTTAACAATGGAGTTTGATTTGGGGGAAGGTTGTTAAATAAACTTTGTACGCTAGTATTAAATAGTGTTAGCGATAATAAAAGTTCCTGATTAGGATGTGTGATTGCAATTTGTCGACAAGATTCGATTTGCGCGTTTAATGCATTTAATGTTTCGATGCGTGCACCTGACATACTGCCGCTTTGATCAAGGATGAGGTTGTAATACGTTTTTGATTTCATAATTTGTATGTTTTTAAAATGTTTGACAAATGTGCGTCAAGGATGAATTTAAAAACGAAAAACAACAAGCTTGCAGAAACGTATATTGCTGATTAAATGAATAATAAAATTAAATCCAATCCTTAAATTGAGTTAATTGCAAATTCTTTATATGAAAAAAGACCAGCAAATTCTTGATTGTGGCAATTATAAAAATCCGAATTTCAATAGATCAAAAAACTAAGATTTATTCGGACAATTTCAATCGTGCAGTCTTGAGGTAATTTCCTACAAAACTTTTTCCTGTCAGACCGAAATCAGCTATAGCTAAAAACACCATTTCTTCCGCACTTTCATTAACTGATTGATGCATGCACCAACGTGGTATAAATACATAATCGCCAGGCTGAACGGGAATTTTCAAATCATCAATTTTGACATATCCCGATCCTTTAATAAACACAAAAACCGTTTCATGAGCGTGTTTGTGAAGTTCGTTCGATTTTGATGCAGGAATTTTTACAATTCGTGGATCCATTATTTCCATAGGGAACGGAAGCACTTGCACTTCAAAATCTATATTTAACTTATCGGATTTGTTAGAATAAAGGGAATTCAAACGTTTATCGTTTAATGAAGAATGAAAATCTTCTACATTACTAGAGTGCGTTAAGGATTTTTTCGAATTTATTTTATCAATTACAGAAGATAATCTTGAAAATTGAATATCCTTCCAAACATGTGCTAGTAAGTGGGAAATTGTTTCAGAACAAACCACGTTGGAATTTTCTTCAATAAACGAATTGGCTAGTTCCAAACATTCATTTTTATTGGCCTCCGATTGAGAAGCAAAGAGAAATAATTGCGAAAAAACAGGCTGTAATTGGATTAAATGAGATGAGTCATTTGTTGAAATTGATAAATTCAAAGATGAGAATCCCTGAATAATATCAGCTCTCTCATCTTCTGTAAAATTTCCAGAATTCCAATGAGTTAAAAACAAATCCATGAGTTAAATTCGAATTATTCTTGGTCAATTTTTAATGCACGAGCATGCATATCATCCCAAAATGTTGCACGTAAATTTAACGCTTTTAACATTCCTTTTCTAAGTTCATTTTTCAATTGATTATCCTGCTCTGCAAATTGCTTCGCAATATCCAATAAAATCAACCCATGTTCATCATCGACTTCTGTGTGGAGTGGAAAAAATACGTATTCTTCTAGCGTTAACTTACTGTGATTTCTCAAACTTTCAATGATGTGCTTGTAAATATGTTTAACAACCGATTCGGTCCCTAAACCAATAGCACCAATAGCTTCGGCAGTTGTTCCATGTTTTACTAAACTAAAAAACGACTCGCGCCAAATTTCAACTTCTATGCAAGGATTAGATTCAGGATTTACCCCCATGGCGTGTTGGAATCGCTTAAATAACAGAGGATGAGGAATTCCTACAACCCATTCATCTTGAATTCCCTGTTCACGAATTGCACTCATATCTTCTTCGTGTAAAAATCCACTTTCTTCAGCCAGATTATCTAACAAATGTTTGCGATGAATAGGATCTTCAAGACTTGCAATTACCGAAGTTAAATAGCGAGGAAACCAAGCACTATAAAAACCATATTGATGCGCAAAGTCATGAAGGATTTTATCCATGTTTTTAAAAGTACCATCACGTAATGCTATTAAATATGGATGATTTATAGCTCGGTGACTAATTGCTTCTTCAACTAATGAATTCATAGAAAGATAAAACAAATTAAAATGCAGACTCAAATTAACTTCAATAACTTAGAAAAATCATAAACACCATTAGGCTAAAAATGTTTATTGCAATGAGTAAAAATAGAAATCCGATCCGTTTTATCAACATCTATGTTTAAAATAAAAACTGAATTGTAGTATTTTATTTTTTTCTAAAAACGATTTATTTTACATGTAAACCCCAATTACCCTTCCCGGGTTCAACATACATAAAAGCGCATAATGCTTGTGCTTTTGAAATGTTTATATCCGTTTAAAACAATTAACTCGTGAGGCATCAACTGGCTGAACCGAATGCATTGAGATCTTTATCTTATCGCGAATACAAACCGAAATTATCAACAAGCCTGTTCAAAATAAATGTCCGTCCATGGCATTTTGAATTTGTATTTGACAATTCGATTTATTAGGGAAACCCAAGTTCCCCTTCCCGGGTGCAACATACATAAAACCGTAAAATGCTTGTGCTTTTGAAACGTTTATATACGTTTACAAAAAAACAGAAATCACATTAAGTCTTTATAATAAAGCTCTTTAAGGAGTTACAACAACCCTAAAATTCACATCTGCATCAATTGTTCCTGGCTCAAAACTTCCATCTTTTCCATTGGGTTGATGCTTTAATACGACTCTTAAAACTCCATTGGATGATTGAACTGTTTGAATATTCGATGTTAATCCGAGAGCTAAAGGAGGAGAATTGGTATCGAAATCGGTAATATTCACATTGAAATTGCTTTCTAATGAGGTAGAAGGAAAATAAAAAATACGATGGTAATTGGCCCGTTCCTGAACTTCAGCTCTAATGTCTTCTGCAGGCGATTTTGTTTCATCTAACAGAAAAAGTTCCGCACGATATAGGGTTGAATCCTTCACATTTAAAATAGCCAAACTCGTGTCTGGTGGATTGGTATCATTGGGCGTTAAATCGCGCCAAGTGGCATTTAAGGTATCTGCATTATCGCTGCTAATTAAACGCAACGATATTGTGGTTAGTAATTCATTTTCAGGAAGTGGAGGCGTAACTTCCTCCTCGTCTTTTTTACAAGCAGATGCAAAAATGATAAGAGGCATAATTGCCAATAAAACATGTGATTTTTTGAATATTTTCATAATTGTTTTTTATTAAAAGTTAAATGGGACATTTATGCGAATGGCAAACGAACGTCCTTGTTCATCGCTGAAGTAGCGAAATCGATTGAGGTAATCGCGGTATGTTGTGTTTAAGACATTGTAGATCGAAATGCCCATATCGATCGGATGTTTTTTCCCTATACTCAATCCTGCTTCAAAATTTAATAAAGTATATGCATTGGGAGGAGCGGTATAATCACTATTTACAGGAACATGATTTTGCTTGGCAACAAAAGTAAATGCACATTTTACATAAGGCTTTATTCCACGACTGTCCGAATTTCCTTCCAATATTGAGAAAATCTCGGCACGGTTAGCTGGTGTAAAAACCAAATAATCTTGAGTTGTTTGGTTATGTGCATTAATCAAGGAAACCTTCCCTCCTACTTTCATTCCTTTGTATAATGTGAATCTGAAATCGGCATCGACTCCGGAAAGCAGCGCATTCACCTGCGTTTGAGCAAATGAAGGATAGGCGCCTGAAATAGTAAGTACTGGTTTGAGTAAAGGTTTTAAGTAAATAAAATTGTTGATTGCATTTCGATAAATCCCTAATTCGAAACGAAAACGTTCGGATTCCCAAACATTGGAAACGGAAAAGTTTAGAGCACGTTCGCTTTTGAGGGTGCTATCACCAATTTCAAAAGATGCGGCACTTTGATGAACACCATTTCCATACATTTCATTTACATTAGGCGCTCGCCAAGCAGACCCTAAATTTGCAGTGATACTCCATTTTTCCGAAACACGATAGGAAAGCCCTGCCGAATACGACCAATTTTGGAATGTATGCGAGGTCGCAAAGGTTTTCAGGGTTGAATAGTTAAGTCGGTAGCATGTCAACCAGCGATGATCGTATCGAATGCCCGTTTCAAATTTCCATTTTTTCCAAGTGCGAAGTAGCGCAGCAAAACTTCCTACACCATAGTTTCGATAATTTGGAATTAATGCACGGTATTCTAAGCCTTTAAACACATTTCCCTGAGTAATTAAACTTGAACCGACACTTAATTGAACTTGATTTTTCAATTGTCTGGAATACACCAAATCGGCTGTATGTGTGCTAATCAAGAAATCGGCCTGTGGTGCATTTAATATGGATGGATCGGAGCTAAAGGGAATATCGCTATCGAATTCTTTACGATGATTTCTTTGCAAGCCATAGATGATTTCCACTTGGTCATTCTCACGAAAATGATAACAAAATCGGGCTTTCAACATTTCATGTTTTATTTGTTGAAAACCGCGTTCTATTTGACGATTAAAACCGGCACTGTCTTTCGGCTCAGAGCTTTCTAATGCTTGTTGTAGTTCTGATAAACTACCCACATGCGAACCCGTAAAAATGCCAATTTTGGAATTGAAAACTGAACCCGAAACTTCGAGCGCTAATCGCTTACGATTCAACATCCAAGTGCTGGATAAATTTTGTTCGCGCATTCCGGTGTTTTTCAAATAATAGTCAGGCGTATGAATATTTCCGGCATCCTTCAATGTTCCCTGTATACGAATTCCCATTCCACATAATTTGCCACCAAACGAATGATCCAATCGCGCTGAACTCAATCCCATTTTGCCATTACTGATTCCGGCCAATCTCACCATGCCGCGTGTACCATGTTCCGCCGAAATTTCGGAAGGTTCTAATAGAACCACACCGCCAATGGCATCCGAACCATAGCGCAAGCTGGCAGCTCCTTTCAAGACTTCGGCACGAGCTACTGTGAAAGGATCAATTTCGGGAGCGTGCTCGGTGCCCCATTGCTGACCTTCAAGTCGAATCCCATTTTGGATGAGAAGCACTCTGTTGCTGTGTAATCCATGAATGATGGGCTTGGAGATCGTTGGGCCCGATTGTAATGTTGAAACACCACTGGCTTCTTTCAAGAGTTCACCCAAGGGCTTTCCTGCGTTTGCTTGTAGTTGTGCATTATTTAATGAGGACGATAAAAGGGTTGAATTTCCTGTGCGATCGATGTGATTGTCGTGCACTTCAAATTCATGCAACTGATGAACTGATTCAATCATTACTAGACTTAATTCTAAATTACTTTTTAGAACAATGGTGGTATCGAATGATTCGAAATTGATGGCCTGAACCCTCAATTTATAAGTCCCTAAGCACAATTTACCAAACGAGGCTAACTGAGAATGTGAAATATTCCGATTAACTTCCGGTCCAAGAAGCGAAATAGCAAAATCCGATTGCCCTTTCTGTTTAATGCGAACATTGATTGTTAAATCACACGATTGTGCTTCTAGTTGCTGAGTAAAAAGAAGCTGAATTGTGAATATAATCAAACCTAATGTCCGCAAACAAACACATTGAATGCGATACATAGAATATTGAAATGAATTACCTAAAAACTCGAATTGAGCAGAAAAAACTAATGATTTAGGTAAATACTGGCGGACCTTTGTTGCATAAAAGGAAGGTTACGCCGTCAAATGCATCGTATTGGTGAAATGCAATTAAAGAGGAAGTTTTTTTAATTAAAGGCAATTGAAAGTGTGAATGACCTTCAAAATATTTCACGAAATCGAACCCGCAAACTTGGCAATGTTCACTTTCTTGTTTGATGTGATTTTTATCGGAACAATGTCCTTGAAAATTTGCACCTAAGACATCTGTAATCTCGCAGGAAGTAAAATTGTGTCGATGAGCAGCATGTTCTTGGATGCAGCGTTCGGTATCAGTTCTATGATCGTGAAATTCAAACGCAGAAAGAAAGCGCAGGCAGAAAACTGCAAGCAGTATCAAACTGAAAAGTTGTTTGTTATTCACCGAACGAAGATAGGATGAAGATTTGAAAATGTGAAAATGTGAAGATTTGAAGATTATTTTGATGTGCTGATAATTTTGATGTGCTGATATTATTTATGGATGACTATTCCTTAATAAACTTTTTTTGATAGAGCGTTTGATTGTTTGCGTTGATTTTCATCAAATAAGTACCCGTTGCGAATGACTGAATATCGATTTTTGAAGAACCCTTGTTCAAGTTCGTTTTCAGTACTTCTTTACCATCTATTGACAAAACCGTTAAAACGGCATTTGCATAATTCGAAGGTATTTCAATAATTACAAATGCATTGGACGGATTCGGAAACGCATGAATCTCTGATTGAAATTTTGATTGTTCAAGTCCTGTTGAAGTCACCGTATAATTTTGTGCAACATTGATTGGTGCAACCGTGGCTCCTTGACGATAATCTTCGAAAAACGCAACCAATTGTTGGGTGCTGCTATTTATATTATCCAAAGAGGTCATTGCAGCCAAACCTTTATCACTTGAAGTTGCACAGATATCATACGTTTCTGAAATACTTCCTTGATTCATCACTTTAAAAGAAATTTTCTTGCTTACATTATCGAGTAGTAAAAAAGCAAAATCATCGTTGAATTTAACCATACAATTCTGCAAAGGTTGAACATTGGTAGTTACGTCGGGATATAAAAGGTTCCCCGATGGATAAGTGAATGATAACGTATTTAAATCGATGGTTTGATGTTTTAATCCAGCTTCATCAAACGAATTCCAATTGTATTTATAAAGCAATTCCAAGATATCGGAATGTATATAAGCGGAAACAAATTTCGAATTTATGGTACCATCTAATGGTGTTCCTAAACCTGAAATTTGTGGTTGATCTCCAACGATTTTCTGCAAATAAGAAATGCCTGTGTTGGTATCGTGGTATATGAAGAAATGAACTCCGGTACTATTGGATTTAAAAAATGTAGGAGTGTAGAAAATACTACTGGATGCCGCAATTTGATGAGAACCTAAGGTTGTTCTCGTTCCTGCATTATCGAATTTAGAAACATAATACGAACCATAGGTCGGATTGAATTGTCCGGGCACAAAATAAGCTACAGTAACACTTCCATCGGAATTTTCTAGAATACTGCATTTTTGATTATTTGTATGAGCTGGATCAATGATTGATTTCCATTGAATTTGTCCAGAAGCATTTAGCTTAAATAAAGAGTCTCCTGATGCAACATATAAATTATTATTCGGACTCAGATACGCCCCCATGGCAATGGCATTGAATACTATTCCAGCATCGCCATTCCATAATTGGGAGCCATTCTCTGAAATCTTATTAGCACAAGATGATTGTCCAAGATCGGTGTTGTATGATGAAACACGAATGAAATTCCCCGAGGGATCTACAAATGAATGTTGCAATGACAAAGTACTGCTCCCCAAAGGATGATTATGCGCATCCATTGCTTGAGTCCAATTGTTTGTTCCGTCTGCATTTAAGCGAATTACTTTGTGAGCATAAATGCCATTACTTCCATCTTCCCATGTAAAATAATAGCCATTGTTTGCATAGAGAACATTCGAGATTCTCGAATCACTCGCAATTGGCAGATTTTGAGTTAAATCCGTCGACCATTGTGCAGAAAGCATCAAGGAATTAAGTAGTAACGAAACCGTAATAAGACAGATATTTTTCATGAATTGAATTTTTGAGTTATTTTGGAAAACAAGTGTAGTTGAATTTTAAATGATTTCTCGATTTATTTGAGATTTTAACTGGATTTAAATTTCCAAGAAATATTACTTCTAATTTACTTTTTACGTTTCCAGACATCTGTTCGGCCAATTAATGAAATGCCAATAAATCCTCGAACATCGAGTGTATTTTTATCTTTCATCGTGATTTTACAACTGTAGGTTTTTCCATTTTCGGGATCGTAAATGGTTCCGTTTTTCCAGATTCCTTCATCATAAATAAAATTCTTGAGTAAAAGATATCCCATTAAGGGAGTATTTCGTTTCGAATTATCAGGGTTGTTCTTATCTACTTTGGGTTTGTGGCTAACCGAATCGATTGGTTCTTTTAATGAGATGATTGCTCCATAATAATGATCACCCGTTTTATAAATGCGCACACTTGCTTTACCCGAACCAGGAATCCACGTGCCTTCAATGTCGCTTTCTTTTTGGGCAAATAGATTTGTTGTAACAAGTAAACAAACGAAGAGAAAAAATTGCTTGTGCATTTTATTATTCTATGGAATTAAATTAAAATCATTTCGGATATTCAACCCGAACGTGATAAATATTCATCAGCATTTTCTTGAATATCTTTTTAATGGCGTTGATGTCGCGAAACGTAATATTCGCATTGATGTATTGATTTTCCTCAATCTGAAAACGAATGGTATCTTCCACCAATTTATCAATCGTTTCACTATTCACCACTTTCAAACTACGTGAAGTAGCTTCAACAGCATCGGCCATC
>CALQJV010000013.1 GCA_943330985.1 Chitinophaga pinensis | reverse complement strand
GGGCGGAACAGCTTGTGCATGAATTCCAGCAAACCACCGGAAGAACAGTTGTTGCTCCCACATTTAATGAACGATTTGTAAATCCAAAATTGGTAACTGTACAAGTACTTCCAGCTGAAAGATTTTCTGAGCCAGTCCATCCATCGTATGTGAATTTGTATTCTTGAGCGCCAGTTGGAACAGAAATAGTGAGTTCCCAAATTCCATCGCTATTCGCATCGGTCATTGGAGCACAACTTCCACACCAGCCATTAAACGTTCCATTTACATAAGGAGTTGTGAAAGGATCGGTAACATTGTTCATGTCCACTTTGAACGTAACATTATATGGTCCCGACGGAGTTGCGCATGAAGAGCAGCTTCCATAGCACGTTATTGGCATTGTGATGTTTGAAGTACCAACTGTTAAAATACGATTTGTATATGCTCCCGAAGTTTGAGTGCAAGAGCCTCCAGATGCAAGACTTTCTTGTCCTGCCCATCCGTCAACTGTGTATTTGAATTCGATAGTTCCAGCAGAAATTGGAAGTGTTACTTCCCAAATCCCATCCGCATTTGCATCTGTCATTGGGTTGCAATCGCCACACCATCCATTAAATGTGCCGTTTACATAAGGTGCTCCAAAACCAGTTTCATTGGTCATGTCAACTTTGAACGTAACATTTGCAATAGGAGCAACGCATGATAAACAAGATTCCCAACAAACAACAGGTAAAGTTTGAGCGTTAGATACTGTTAAATAACGATTCGTATAACCGCCATTCGTAACTGTACAAGAACTACCTTGGGTTAGACTTTCTTGTCCATTCCATCCATCATAAGTGAATTTGTATTCGTATGTGCCTGCTTCCAAAGGAATTGTTGCTTGCCAAACAGTGGTAGCTCCAACTTGCGTCATAGGAGTACATGCTCCACACCATCCGTTAAATGTTCCGTTTACATAAGGAATTCCAAAGCCAGTAACATTTGCCATATCTACTTTGAAAACAGTATTGAATGATGGAGCAGCGCAATTGTTGCAACTTCCCCAGCAAACAACTGGTAATGTTTGAGCAGCCGCTCCAACAACCAATGTTCTGTTGGTAAATGCACCGTCAGTAAAAGTACATGAAGTTCCAGGAGTTAAATTTTCTTGACCAGCCCAGTTATCAAAAGCAAATTTGTATTGATAATTACCCGGCAAAAGAGGAATTGTAGCTTGCCAAATGGATGTTGTTCCAACTTGAGTTAGTGGATTTGCAGTTCCATTCCATCCATTAAAATCACCATTCACTGTAGGTGTTGTAAAACCTGTAACATTGGCTAAGTCAACTTTAAATGTAACGTTTTGCGCTACAGGAGCAGCTGCACATGGTGTTCCAAAGCCCCAGCAAACAGTTGGTAATACAACATCAGAAGAACCAACAATCACTTGGCGGTTGGTAAAACCCGAATTCGTTACAGTTCCTGCAGTTCCTGGAAGTAAGTTTTCTTGAATGTTCCAGCCATCTGCAGCAAACTTAAATTCATACGTGCCAGGTGCAATTGCAATGGTAATATCCCAAACGCCATCAGCATTTGAGTCACTCATTGGAGCACAGCCGCCACACCATCCATTAAATGTACCATTAACTTCGGGTGTTGTAAACCCGCTAATAACAGTATTCATGTCAACACTAAAAGTGACATTGTAAGTTTGTGCATTGCTTTTAGAGGAAGCAGCGATGCACAGAAACAGTAAAAGTGTCTTCAAAAAAGACTTCTTACTAAGCAGCTTCCCAACTCTGAAATTGGTAAAATTGTTCATAATGGTTTTGAGGTTAATGTTTGTGATGATTGTTTGTGATGATTGTTAAAAACTATAATTGTAATGACTACAAAATCCATATTGTAAAAATTACAATTAGTCAAACCTAAAAAAAAAATTCCGCAACTTCAAAATAAAAATTGCGGATTTTTTTATAAAAAATTAACTTTCTAAGAATATCAATGTGTGCAAGTAGATATTTTTTTTTAAGTCAAAAAAGTGTTTGAATGACACTATGGTTAATGCTTTTAGGGAATTTTCATTCAAAATTTAGTTTGGAAATTGAGACCTTTATTGTGTTTTATTTCTATAATTCAACTACTTAACCATGCATTTGTCCAGATTTACCGTACCTGCTAATAACATCTGCTTCATAGTTGAGCCATTCTTGCCAGCGAACATCTATATCTACATTTTTCGGGTTGGAGTATTTACGAGCAAATTTTAAAAACAATGTATGATGACCGGCTTCGCTAATCATAAGTTCCCTATAGAAAGCAGCTAATTCTTCATCATCAATAGTATCGCTAAGCACTTTAAATCGTTCACAACTTCGAGCTTCTATCATTGCTGAAAACAACAAACGATCAACAAGCAGTTTGTTTTGGTCACCTTCTTTACTTATGAAAAGCGCTAGTTCATTTACATAAGGGTCTTTCCGTTCGCGACCAAGTTTTAACCCTCTATTAAGAATAAGTTCATGCACACGTTGAAAATGCTCCATTTCTTCACGAACAAGTGCACTCATCTCTGTAACCAATTCTGGATATTCTGGATATTTTACAATTAACGAAATACAGGTTGATGCTGCTTTTTGTTCGCAATATGCATGATCGCTGAGAATTTCTTCTAAATCTTGTCCAGCTAAATGCGCCCAGCGTGGATCGGTATCTTTTTTTAATCGAAGCATCGTTTTGTTTTTACAATTGTATTGGAAATTGAATCTATTATAATTTAAAAATGATCTAGAATCTTAATTTTTAATCCAAGTGCGCGAATTCGTATTTCGGCTACCTTGAATCTGGATGAAATACATGCCATTGGCAATCCATTGAGTTGATAAATTACAGCTATTTTTTCCTTGTACGTTTTCATGCATAATAACACGTCCTTGTATGTCTAAAATGGAGACGGATAAAATCGACTCATTAACACTTTCAATATTCAATGAGCTTCCTGGATTTGGGAAAATGTTAAAATGATTGCTTGTAGTTTTTGTTTGGTCTATATTATCAGGAAAAATACCAGTGTAATAACAAATCCCACCTGCATAATTTCCGGTTACAGCATCCATGAATCCATCTCCGTCAATATCTTTTAAACTGATACTTGTTCGTTCTCCATTCCGATCACTCAGAAGCAAGGAGTCTTCCAATGCAAAAGTACCATCTAAATTTCCATCTACATTACCATATAATTTGAATATTCCGGATTGACTTCCACATATAATATATGTAATACCATTTTTCCGGAAAAGAGAAGGCGTGGAAAATCCACTTGGATCGCCATTACTGGTTGTGTAGATGCCTCCCAAAGTATTGGTAATTAACTCCAAACTCATTGCATTCGGAGTTCCAGTATTACGATAGTAGTTTATTTTGCCCTCACGCGATCCGATTAATAAATCCAATAGCCCATCTAAATCTACATCTACAAGTTGAGGAGCCGCAAAAGTTCCAACATCAATGTTTTGAAAGTAAGGATTGGAAAAAACGAAATTTGCTTCATTTCCTATAGCGGCATTGTTGGTATAGTGGAAAATTCGTCCATCCGA
Source organism: Chitinophaga pinensis (assembly GCA_943330985.1). Next base: position 8,024 of record CALQJV010000013.1, on the reverse strand, counting down.
AGTTCCAAGCAGCATATCCTGATCACCGTCTCCATCCATATCACCAAAACTAGGATGGAAATTGAGCGAGTTGCCTGAAAGTGAACTTAAGCCAGCAAAATCATTGGTGACCAATTTGTACATTGGTGATTCGGTATCACTGATGTTTTCCAAAAGCGCCAATTGCGATTTATACGTCCCTGCTGGTTGAAAATACCCGTAGTTTCCCACCACGATATCCGATTTCCCATCGCCATTGTAATCAAAGAAAACCGGAATAGATCCTTCGCCAAAATCATAACTATCCTCCACAAACAAAGTCTTTTTCTGAAAAGTAAAAACAGGAGAATTGTCTAAACTATCGTTGTGATAATACCAAATACATTGATGATTCTCTGAACCTCCTTCATTATTTGGGCTGACCAATAAATCACGCTTCCCATCTTGATCAATATCGATAAAGAATGCTGCTGGAAAAATAGGCAAATTCACAAAAGTTGTATTGTCTGGAAAAGGAGTTTGTGAACTTGTTATAAGGGCATTAGTGCTTGTCCCCCCATTGGTTAATTTTGCCATGGTTCGGTATGCAATATCGCCTAAAAGCAAATCTTTGTCGCCATCGCCATCCGAATCGAATGCCAGCATCGACGATCCTGCATGACGATTCGCACTGTATTTTCCAGGAGGATGATCGCAGCTGTCGTTTAGTACAACATCGTTTGTCGAAAAACTTTCGGTAAACACCCCCCAATTGTCGCTTTCCAACTTTAACATGAGTGTATCGCAACGGCCAAGTTCTTCCATGGCTGTATTTTTATGATATTCAACACAGGTGCCTAGAATACCAAATACCATCAAATCAATATCGCCATCGTTGTCCATATCTTCCAAAACAGGAATGTCAACAGGAATACAATAGATGGGTAATGTAGCTGGATTAAAATAAGATTGTAGACTTTCTGTATACAGCTCGAATTGTAAGCCGTTGCTTGCTGAACTGATATTTTTATAGACTTTAAAACCGCTATTTTCATAGGTAAACAAATCCGATTTTCCATCGCAATTAAAATCTTTTACAACCAGAAAATGCTCCATTTTGGGAAATGAGTAAACCAAACTATAATCGAATGTATACTCAGTATTTCCGGGTGTTCCCGTGTAAATTAAAGGTGTTAAACGGTCGCCCGAACGGTCGAATAATAAAATGTCATGCACATTGTCTCCATTTAAGTCAATTTTTCCTGCTTGAACATAGTTAAATCCACCACTTAGGGGAAATTTCATTCGAACCGAATCGCTTGTGAAACATGAAATTGTATCATTCCTATTCAGTGCAATGATTGACTGATTAACTTGAGCATTCGCAAAAAAGGATAAGCAGATAAGGAGAATAAAAATGTAACATTTCATAAAACAAAGGTGTTAAATTTTTCAATTGAATGATTGGCTTGTTGTATTCATTTTCGAATTGAATTTGCTATAATATGACCTTTGTATAAGGTGTTATTGAGTGGGTTTTTTTCTGAAACGACTGATATTGCATATTTTCCGAATATTCAAAGTGTATTGTTATTTCATATTTGTTATTCTATATTTGCCATCCTATTTTTAAGAATTTACCCTATACAATATACAATGCAAAACAAAGGTGCTATTAGCTTTTTCGCGATCATGCTTGCGCTCGTTTGCCTGTTCGAACTTTCATTTACTTGGAAAGCAAGCAGTGTTGAGAACGATGCCAAAGAATTCGCAGCTGGCGATCCAATCAAGGAAAAGGCCTACATCGACTCTATAGCGAGCGAAGTAGTTTACAACGCAATTTTCAGAAAATACACATATCGTGAGTGTAAAGAAAAAGAACTCAACTTGGGTCTTGACTTGAAGGGCGGTATGAACGTAACGTTAGAAGTTGCAGTATCGGATGTTGTTCGTTCTTTATCTAACAATAGTACCGATCCAGTATTTACTAAATCAATGACCCTTGCCATTACACGTCAGAAAAGTAAAGGTGGAGATTTCATCGATTTATTTGCTGCCGCAGTTAAAGAAACTGATCCGGCCGCTCGACTTTCTTCGCCCGCTTTCTTTGGTAACAAAGACATGAAAGATTTGGTTAATTCCAAAATGACCGATGAAGAAGTGCTTGTGGTTATTCGTACGAAAGTAAAATCTTCGGTTGATAACGCTTACACTGTTATTCGCAATCGTATAGATAAATTTGGTGTTACTCAACCAAACATTCAACGCTTAGAAGGTTCTGACCGTATTTTAGTTGAGCTTCCTGGTGTTAAAGAACCTGAACGTGTTCGTAAATTGCTTCAAGGGGCAGCCAAATTAGAATTCTGGGAAACTTTTGAAAACAAAGACGCTTTTCAATTTTTAGAAGCCGCTAATAAAAAATTGAAGGACTTGAATTCTGCTGGAAATACGAGTTCAACTAATCCATCAATCACTGATTCTACAACCGCATCAACTGTTGATTCAACAGCTACAGCAGTTAAAGATACTGCAAAGACATTAGCAGAGAAGATGGCTATAGCTGATTCATCTACAACGAAAGATACTTCTCAAGCAGCTCAACGTACAAAAGCATTGAAAGATAATCCTTTGTATGCTGTATTGAGTCCAAACATTAATCAAACAAACGAAGGCAGTACATTCCGTCCGGGCCCTGTTGTTGGTATTGCACTTACAAAAGATACTTCTCGAGTGAATGCGATTTTAAGCATGCCACAAATCAGGGAAGCGTTTCCGAAAGACATTCGTTTCTTCTGGAGTGTAAAGCCTTTTGATGAAAAAGAAAATGCATTCGAGTTGGTTGCAATCAAAGTTCCACGTGATGGAAAACCTCGCCTTACTGGTGAATATGTTACTGATGCACGTTTAAGTTACGGTCAATTAAATAACAAACCCGAAGTAACCATGGCCATGAATGGCGAAGGTGCTGGGATTTGGAAGCGTATGACTGGCGAAAACATTGGTAAGAGTGTTGCCATTGTGCTTGATAATTATGTTTACAGTTATCCAACTGTTCAAAGCGAAATTGCAGGTGGTAATTCATCTATTACAGGAAATTTCACAATCAAAGAAGCGGAAGATTTATCCAACATCCTAAACTCAGGAAAGATGGATGCTCCTGCTCGTATTGTTGAAGAAGCTGTTGTTGGTCCATCTTTAGGTGCTGAAGCAATTAGCTCAGGTTTACTTTCTGCATTGGCAGGTTTGGTATTGGTATTCTTGTTTATGGGATTCTATTACAGCGGTGGTGGATTGGTTGCCGATATTGCATTGATCGCCAACGTATTTTTCTTGATGGGTGTTATGACTTCCCTAGGTGCTGTTTTAACTCTTCCGGGAATCGCAGGTATCGTATTAACAATCGGTATGTCGGTTGATGCCAACGTATTGATATACGAGCGTATTCGTGAAGAATTGGCTGGTGGTAAATCATACAAACAAGCTGTTGAAGATGGTTTCAAAGGAGCTTATTCTGCGATCATCGATTCAAACGTTACAACATTATTAACGGGGGTTATCCTTTACATTTTCGGTACGGGACCAATCCAAGGTTTCGCTACTACACTTGTAATTGGTATTTTAACTTCATTGTTTTCTGCAATTTTCATTACACGTTTAGTATTCGAATTCTTAGGAAAACGTAATAAAACAGTTAGCTTCTCCATTCCAATGACAGCGAAATTGTTTAGTGGTAGTAATTTCGATTTCATCAACCAACGTAAGCGTTTCTACATTGTCTCTTTGGCGATTATTGTTATTGGTGTTGGATTTATGTTTACGAAAGGATTTGGTTATGGGGTAGATTTTGAGGGTGGTCGTTCGTATGTTGTTCGTTTCGATAAGCCAGTTCAAACCGATGCTGCTCGTACTATCCTTTTCAAAGCATTTCAAAAATCTCCGGATGTAAAAGTGTATGGTGGATCAGATCAATTGAAAATTACTACAGGTTACATGTTGGAAGATGAATCAACATCTGCCGATTCAATTGTTGCTGGCAAAATGATATCTGAGTTGACTGCTATAACTGGAACTGCTCCTACTATTTTATCATCTCAAAAAGTTGAACCTACGGTAGCTAACGATATCAAAGATTCGGCTGTATTATCCGTGATTTTCTCTTTATTAGTGCTCTTCTTATACTTACTCCTTCGTTTCCGCAAATGGCAATATGGAGTTGGAGCGATTGCAGCCCTTGCGTATGTTGTATTGTTTATTCTTTCAATCTTCTCAATTTTTAATCACATTTTGCCTTTCTCACTCGATATTGATCAAGCATTTATTGCGGCAATCTTGACTGTTGTTGGTTATGCGATTAACGATACCGTGGTAATCTTTGACCGTATTCGTGAGTACTTGGCCATGCCAAACAGCAAGAAGGAAGATCTTTCTACAATCATCAATAACGCCTTGAATAGTACTCTTTCTCGTACAGCTGTTACGGGTATGACAACTATCGGAGTACTTATCATTCTCTTCATTTTTGGAGGTGAGGTAATTCGTGGATTCGCTTTCGCGATGTTGTTGGGAGTAATTGTTGGAACGTATACATCTCTATTCGTTGCTTCTCCAGTTGTGGTCGATTTAACTCGTCGTACTGCAGGTAAATCGGAAGAAGAAAAGAAGTAATTTTACAAGCGGAATCTGTTCTAATCAAAAGACGGATTCCGCTTTTTTATGCTCAATAGCGTGCTACTTTTTTTTGATGTTAGTGGAGGTGAAATCATGTTAATCATGCTTTTTATCCTCATGTTTTTTGGATCGAAGAAGATTCCCGAACTCGCTCGTGGACTTGGTAAAACGATGCGTGAGTTTCAAAATGCCTCGAATGGATTAAAGCAGGAATTGCTTTCGGAGACGCATAAATTGCGGGAGGAAGTTTCTACACTTCGTCAGGATTTGCAACAAAAAGCTGGATTAGATAAAATTACCGAGGAGTTTAACACCTTGAATGAGAACGTATCGAAAGAAACAAACCTCGATTCTGTTATGCGTCAACAAGAGGCACCTCAAGCAGAAACCCCCATTGAGTCTCCTAAATCAGCATCTTAAGTTATTTCTTCTTAGGAACACGTGCCGGCGTTGGGCGGTATTCTTCCACACCACTTAAATCGCGAATAACTACGCTGGCAATGGTGCATCCAAACACAGCTGGCATATACGACATCGTTCCAATGAAACTCTTTTTTACGTTTCCTTCGGGGGCTTGAATAATTCTAGCAGGATCGGCTAATTCGGGCGAGTAAACCACTTTAATTCCACTGTAAATCCCCAAGGTTCTTAATCGCTTGCGAACGTATCGCGCCAAATTGCAATGACGTGATTTAGAAATATCATCAACCAATAAACGCGTTGGGTCAATTTTCCCACCAGCACCCATCGAACTTACCACAGGTATTCCCATGCTCAAACATTTCTTCAAATAAAAAACTTTGGGCGAAAGGGTGTCAATACAATCCACTGCATAATCTGGATTAGTATCTTCCAATAATGCTTCAGTAACTCCTTCGCGCAAATAAACCGTCTTTATTACGAGGTCGAGTTCTGGATTGATGTCCATGAGTCGCTCAGCCATCACTTCGGTTTTTAATTTCCCTTCTGTGCTTTTTAATGCTGGTATTTGACGGTTACGATTGGTTTCGTCCACCGTATCCGAATCGATGATGGTGATTTTGCCAACACCCGCGCGAACAATCATCTCGGCGGCAATGCCACCAACACCGCCCAATCCGGCAATGAGCACATGGCTGTTCATCAATTTAAGAATGGGATCTTCGCCTGTCATTAAAAGCGTACGGCCCATCCAACTTGGGACTTTATCGTGTTTCATGGGAATTAAAATCGCGCACGAAATTAAGCCAAATGCCTGTTCTTAAATCATCGATCTCTAAATTTCTGAGTAAAGCTGCCTTATGATACATTTCATCGATTAAAAAAGGTTTGGTGTCCGTTTCGAGGTAGATGTATTCAAGTGGGATGGATGTGAATAGTGCTTGCATTGCTTCATCTGTCAAAAGCCGAGGTCCAAACGAAAGTCGCGCTCCTTTTTTGAGCAAATTATGGGCTTCTATTCCATTCCCTTTAAACCCATGAACAAACCAAGGCGTTTTCATTAAATGCGCAAATGCAAGTATATCGGAGTAGGTTTTTACCAGATGCAGAATTAGTGGTTTGTTAACCCGATTGGCTATGTCGATTTGTGCACGAAGCGCATCGATTTGAATTTCGATGGCAGGACCTTTTATGCGATCGAGACCACATTCGCCAATGGCAATAACATTTTTACAGGAAGCAAGTTTTGTAAGTTGATTGATTTGCAATGAAAAATCCTCTTTCAATTGCCAAGGATGAATTCCGGCTGATACAGAGTAGGTGATTGCATCAGCTTTATTCTCATCCATAAAATGATACGCATTCCGAATAACGATTTCTTCATCCGATTGCGGTTTGCGATGGCTGTGTAGGTTGATGAATGGGTGCAATATGTAACTATTAATCTATTGTTCTAGAAATATTTAATCAAGAATTATTTCGTCCTTTTCGTTAACCTTAAATGACATCCCATACGTCTTTTCTATATTAGAAATGCTTGTTTTAACATTCACTTCAATATAATACTTCTGTAAAGTTCCATTTGATCGAAATGGTAAAATCGCTAATTTCAAATCTGAAATAGAATAATTTCCACTTAATGTTTTATATAAACCACCTAAGTTAGTTCCTATTTCGAAAATTGAAATTTTATATTCTTTGTTTGATAAAATCGAATCTCCATAAACTTTACCTGTCCGTAATTCAAATTCCAATTTATCTATATCCTTCAATTTTAGTCTCTTAGTTTCTTTTGGCAATTTCATTTTCAATGATCCTCTAGTATACTTATACATTTCTTCAAGAACAAAACATTTTTCTTTGTAGATCGTGTCATTAATAAAATAACCAAATTTGACACTCAAAGCATCACCATTGGGGTTACGAGTAATAGTTAGTGTTTGATTTTTATTGGCAGGATTATTTGCGTACAAAATATCATTACGTAAATCATAATAACTTATAAAAGAGCAATCCGAACAGCCTGGTATGGTAATAATCTTAGAATAGTCTTCATTAGAAATATCTAACATGACTAATGAATCTTGGTATTTAGGTATAACCATCTGTACGGAGCACACTGAATCAACACTAGGGTCTATCGCAGGTCCTGAATAAACAATGTAGGAAGAGTCTTTTAGTTCGTGTTTTCCATCCCATCCTTTGATGACCCAAGTGCCAATGAATTTTTGATTTGCATAGGGATTTTCAAATAATACACCCGGATAACTTTTGCCTTTATAGACAGTATCAATTGTTTGACCTTCTATGTTATTGAATGAAAAAATAATAGTAAGGAATAAAAGATATTTTATTGGGTGGAAATTCATGTTGTGGAGTTTTAATTTATGAAAAAATCTAACCTTAATATCAGCTTGTTTATGCGGCATTAATACTCAAAAGTAATTCATTTATTACTTTAAATTAATTTTTATCATATTTATACTTATTTGTTTTTTTTCATTAATCGAAGGTCGAAATTTATAGAGTTTTTCCTTCCAGAAATGGAGTAGGGAGTTAATCAAATTCCTGTTCATACATAAACTATAAGCATTATGAATTATTCATCTTATTTAGAAACCCAATCTATTCCATTATTTTCTCGAATTGTACTATGTTGCAATACTTAAAACGCGCTTAAGCATGGTTCATTTATTCAAAGCGAAAATCACAGTATGCATTTGTTTCTTAATCTTCGGATTGGGAAACGGATATTCTCAAAACAATAAACAAGTCGTTCGTGGTCGGGTGCTCGATAAGGAGTCGAATGCGCCTTTGCCGGGGGCGCTCATTCGTTGGGCAAACGATAAAGACCAAACGCATGCTGCTGCTTGCGATGGAGATGGCTACTTTAAATTGTTGCAAATTCCCATTGGTCGACAAGATTTTGAAGTGAGTATGTTGGGCTATAAAAGTTTCCTAATTCCCGATGTGATTGT
>CALQJV010000012.1 GCA_943330985.1 Chitinophaga pinensis | reverse complement strand
TGGAATGCTTACCAACTTTGCGACAATTCGTAAAGCGGTTAAGAAAATGGCTACCATTGATAAAATGGCTTCTGATGGTACTTACGAGACCATTTCTAAGAAAGAAAAATTAACCATTACACGTGAACGTGAAAAATTGGAAACTCAATTTGGATCTATCACGGATATGAGTCGTCTTCCAGCCGCTTTGTTTATTATCGATATTTCAAAAGAACATATTGCTGTTGCTGAAGCTCGCCGATTGAATATTCCAACTTTCGCGATTGTTGATACTAACTCTAATCCGAATCTTGTTGATTATCCAATTCCTGCGAATGATGATGCAGCGAAAGCTATCTCTTTAATTATGAATGTTATTGTTGGTGCAGTTCAAGAAGGACTAAGCGAACGCAAGCAGGAGAAAGAAAAAGGAGATGATGAAGAAAGCAAAAAATCAGAAGTAGCTGCTTCAACTGAAGAAGCTAAAGATTAATATTCATAAACCTGAAAATATAAAACCATGTCAACTGTAGCAATTACTGCTGGTGATGTAAATAAACTACGTCAAATGACCGGCGCAGGAATGATGGACTGCAAAAAAGCACTCACCGAAGCAAATGGTGATTTCGAAGCAGCTGTAGATTTCCTTCGTAAAAAAGGTCAGAAAGTAGCTGGGAATCGTGCTGATCGTGATGCCAACGAAGGTGTTGTAATTGCACGCGTTAATTCCGACAACTCTCGTGGTGTATTAGTTGTTTAAAACTGCGAGACAGATTTCGTTGCAAAGAATCAAGATTTCATCGATTTTACTACAAAGATTTCTGATATCGCTTTGAATACAAAACCTTCAGATGTTGAAGCACTATTAGCTTCTTCTTTCGATGGTCTTCCTATTAGCGAGCGTATCAACGAACAAGTTGGTAAAATTGGTGAGAAAATGGAACTTCATTATTCTCAATTAGAAGCTCCATATGTTGTAGCTTACAACCACCCTGGTTATCGTTTAGCAACAATTGTTGCTTTCAACAAAGCAGGTGTTGAAGGAATTGAAGCAATGGCTAAGGATGTATCTATGCAAACTGCTGCAATGGGTCCTGTAGCTGTCGATAAAGACGATGTTGATTCAAGCACATTGGAGCGTGAGTTAGATATTGCTCGCGAGCAAATCCGCGCAGAAGGGAAACCAGAAGAAATGGTTGAAAAAATTGCAGCTGGAAAACTTGGTAAATTTTACAAAGACAATACGCTTTTAAATCAAGAATTTATCAAAGACAACAAATTGACTGTTCGTCAGTATGTTCAATCAATTGATAAAGATTTAATCGTGACTGCTTTTAAGCGTCATGCGCTTGGTAGCTAATTAATATTTTTTAAAAGAGAGAATTTATTCTCTCTTTTTTTTGTTCTTTAATCCCGTTATTTCGTAGCGGGATTTTTTTTGGATAGTAGAATATATAAGCAATGAAATATAAACGTATACTCCTGAAATTAAGTGGCGAATCCCTTATGGGGAAAAAGAATTTTGGTATTGACCATGATCGTATTTCACAATATGCTCAGGAAATAAAAGAAATTCAAGCTGCTGGTGTCGAAATGGGCATTGTAATAGGCGGTGGAAATATTTTTCGAGGGATTCAGGCTGCTGAAGGTGGAATGGATCGTGTTCAAGGCGATTATATGGGAATGCTCGCCACAGTAATAAATAGCATGGCGCTCCAATCGGCACTTGAAGTAATTGGTGTTCAAACACGTCTCCAAAGTGCAATTAAAATGGAACAAATTTGCGAACCTTATATCCGACGAAGAGCTGTGAGGCATCTCGAAAAGGGACGCGTTGTCATTTTTGGGGCAGGGACAGGAAACCCTTATTTTACAACAGACACAGCTGCAACACTCCGTGCTATTGAAATAGAAGCGGATGTTATTTTAAAGGGTACGCGAGCGGATGGAATCTATACAGCCGATCCTGAAAAAGATCCATCTGCGGTTAAATACGATGTTATTTCATTTACTGAAGTTTACGAAAAGGGGCTAAACGTAATGGATATGACAGCATTCACGCTATGTAATGATAACAAACTACCAATAATCGTGTTTAACATGGATGAAAGCGGTAATTTGAAGCGTTTAATTGCAGGAGAAAATGTTGGAACTTTAGTAGAATTCTAACCCATTTGAAAATACTCTTTAAATCTTGTTTATTTGCACTCCATTAAGTAATAAGTTATGAACGAACTCGTAAAGCCCCAAATTGAAGCAGCTACCACATTGATGGAAAAAGCAATTGCACATCTTGACGCCGAATTGGCTAAAATTCGTGCAGGTAAAGCTAGCCCAGCAATGTTAGAAGGAATCTATGTTGATTATTATGGTACCAATACACCTTTAAGTCAAGTAGCAAACATTAACACACCAGATGCGAGAACCCTTGCCGTTCAACCTTGGGAGAAGCAAATGCTTGGGCCCATTGAGAAAGCTATTTTTGGTTCAAATATCGGCCTTACGCCACAAAATGATGGCATTATGATTCGATTAAATATCCCGCCAGTTACTGAGGAAAGACGTTTGAACTTAGTGAAGCAATCAAAAGGTGAAGCAGAAAATGCCAAAGTTAGTATTCGTAATGTTCGTCGTGATGCGAATGAGGCCATCCGTAAACTAGTGAAAGATGGTCTTGCTGAAGACGTTGCAAAAGACGCCGAAGTTAAAATTCAACAACTTACAGATTCATATATTGTCAAGGCCGATAAGCATCTTGAAGCTAAAGAGAAAGAAATTATGACCGTCTAGTTTTAGACACAAAAAAGCCCGATAAAATATATCGGGCTTTTTTTATGCTTTAAACTGCTTACTTATTCTACAGTCACCGACTTGGCTAAATTCCTTGGCTGATCAACATTACAACCACGCATGATTGCAATATGATATGCTAATAACTGTAATGGAATAACACTCATAAGAGGTGTTAATTCTTCTTCAACATCTGGAATTTCGATGGTATGATCGGCTAAAGCAGAAACATCTTTATCACCTTGTGTAACAATTGCAATAATTTTTCCACCTCGAGCTTTAACTTCTTGTACGTTACTTAAAATCTTTTCGTAAGCACCTCGGCTTGGTGCAATAACTACAACAGGCATGTTTTCATCGATCAACGCAATTGGACCATGCTTCATTTCTGCTGCAGGATAGCCTTCGGCGTGGATATAGGAAATCTCCTTTAATTTTAATGCCCCTTCTAAAGCTATTGGAAAATTATAACTTCTTCCTAAGTATAGGAAATTATTGGCGTCCTTATAAATTGCACTGATATCACGGATTTGATCATCTAATTTCAACATCTCTTCTATTTTAGAAGGCAGTTGATCGAGACCATTTAGCATTTGATGATACTTTGCTTGTGTTATCGTTCCTTTCTTGTTTGCAATTACTAAAGCCATCAACGTAAGAACTGTAACCTGAGCGGTAAAAGCTTTAGTAGAAGCAACACCTATTTCAGGACCCGCGTGTGTATATGAACCCGCATGGGTTGCGCGGGCAATAGACGAACCTACAACATTGCAAATTCCAAAAATCGTTGCGCCTTTTGATTTAGCTAATTCAATTGCAGCAAGCGTATCGGCAGTTTCGCCCGACTGACTTATTGCAATTACTACATCATTTTCTGTAATAATTGGATTACGATATCGGAACTCAGAAGCATATTCAACTTCAACTGGAATACGCGCCAAATCTTCGAATAAATATTCACCAACCAAACCAGCATGCCAAGAAGTACCACAGGCCACGATAATGATACGATGGGCATTCATAATCTTACTTTGGTAATCAATGATTCCTCCAAGAGTTACTTCACCTAGCTCGATATTCAAACGACCACGCATATTATCGCGAATAGATCGAGGTTGCTCGTATATTTCTTTGAGCATAAAATGTTCAAAACCGCTTTTTTCGATTGTTTCCAATTGCATTTCTAATGCTTGGATATAAGGTGTTTTATCTTGATTTCGAATCGTTTTAATCTTCATTTCCTTTCCCGATTCCAAAATCACAATTTCCTCATCATCTAAATAAACCACATTACGCGTATATTCAATGATAGGTGTAGCATCGGAAGCAATGAAAAATTCGTGGTTTGACCCAACACCAACTACCAATGGACTTCCTTTTTTGGCACCAATCATTAAATCCGGATTCTCTTTTGAAAGGATAACAATGGCGTAGGCACCAACTACTTGAGTTAAGGCAATTTGAACAGCTCCAACAAGATCGACCTGCTCATTTTTTAGAATATTCTCAATTAAATAAATTAGAACTTCTGTATCGGTATCGCTTTTAAATACATTCCCCCTATTCTCAAGTTCTTTTTTAAGAGATGCGTAATTTTCAATTATTCCATTATGAATAATGACCAATTTACCTGACTCCGAGAAATGCGGATGTGCATTTTTATCATCCGGTACACCGTGTGTTGCCCAACGTGTGTGACCAACTCCAACATGACCCGATATATCTTTGTTTTCAACAAATTTTTCTAACTCAGAAACTTTTCCTTTGCATTTGAAGAGACGGATATCGTCTCCTGGATTTAATAATGCAACACCCGCGCTATCATAACCACGGTATTCGAGACGATGAAGGCCTTTAAGTAAAATTGGGTATGCATCGCGCTCCCCCATATAAGCAACAATTCCGCACATAATTTATTTCAATTTATTGAGATAAAATTTGATAAAGTAATTCAACTCGAACAGGACGGTTTTCGGAAACACCACCTTTTAAAGGGACCCTGAAAGAACTAATTCCAGAACCAGTTGACTGAATGAAGAGTCCTCTGTCTTCGAGCAAATTGTTTAAAATTCCTTGAATGTATCTTGAAACATTAAATACATATTCATGCTTAACGGCATCATAATAACCACCTGCCCATGAATCGCCAATAATTAAATCTGGGGTGGTTTGAAGCGTCCCATCTTCTCCTTTGGTGATTAAATTAAGAAGTGGATTAGGCGAGTAAATGCCTTTGTTTTCGAAATCGACAGGGACAATTATACGTGCTTCGTTAACTAGAATTTTACGACCCGACTGCCATGATTTTAAATCAGGCAAATCGATGCGTGTTCTCAAACCGGCCATTGTTTGAACATAAGTTACCTCTCCCGCTAAGGTTGGGTTGGCAAGTAACGTTTCAATATGATTGGAGTAAGTATGATTGAAACGGGTAAATCTTGCGCAATTTTCATTCACTGCAAATGAAACCCTCAAACTATCATTCGAAGCATTTTTATAAAAAAGGTCAATTCTGGCTCCAGAAGTAAGACTAAAATCTAACATTGCCCCTTCTCCAGCTTGTGTATTTCGTGTTTGAGATACGACGTATATTCCTTTGAAAAATTGAACGAAGGCGTCTCCATCAGTTAGTGATGAAGGATTGTCGTGGATTTCTTGCCCCAAAGAATTTTGAAGTTTGATTCTTAGTTGTGGAGCCTCCTTTTTTCCAGAAACATTGGCAGAATCTAAAAGTAATGGAACGATATAATCAGTTTGCCCAATTGGAGTTGGGTCGACGGATAAGGTATCGTTACTATAATATGTATTGGCTATTGTAAAATCTTCAGTAACTCGATACACCGAGAATTTTTGCAGACCACTAAGCTTGGTTAAATCGCCGTAGTAGCCTCGAAAAGGCAAAACTAAAACAAGAGAATCAATAACAAAGTTGTCTCCAAAATCGATGTTACTCGCTGTTGGACGAAACTGGGAATAAAACCCAGCTCTCATCGAACCGAGCAAAGGGTCGTTGTATGCGCCGAGCAAGTTGAGTGATAATTCATCTGTTTTTACTGAGTCTTCGCGCTCTATTGAAGTCCTAATTGATAAATCGTTCTTGCGAAGCAAATTAACTGCGTCTGACGGATTTTGCACCTCCAAACCTAAATCAGGTTGTTTGCATCCCCAATTAAATGAGAAAAGGCTTATTAACAATAGGATACCCGAAATCTTCCAAATGAAGGCTTCCGGGTATATAAGGCGTTTTATTTTCAAAGTAATCAGTAAGATAATAGAGAATTACTCAGCCATTTCGGCGACCGGCTCCCCCAAGAGAACCTCATCATAAAAGGTTGAATAGGATTCTGCGTAATTAACATCACCAGAGGAATCAAGGACTGGCTTTTTGGAATTTCGAGCGAAGGCGATTAAGTCTTCAGATACACCATCTTGAGCTATAATAACACCATCAGAGAATGAAATCGCATGTTTCATGAGATTCAAATAGCTAGGTGTTTTTAATAATTCTACATCTTTTGCTTCAATACCATCCATCATTAATTTTTCTGCAAGACGATGGTCCATATCCGATGTAAATGCATCGTCGTACAAAGAAACAACAACACGGCTTTCGGCAAATAATGGATCGTCTTTGAAATTTTGTTTAATAAGAATTGGAATTAATGCAGCCATCCAGCCTTGGCAATGAATCACATCCGGAGACCAACCTAATTTTTTAACCGTTTCAATTACACCTTTGCAGAAAAACAACATACGTTCGTCATTATCGCCATAAAACTGTTCGTTTTTGTCGGTTGTAACATATTTCCGTTGAAAATATTCTTCATTATCGATGAAATAAACTTGCATACGAGCTGCTTGAATAGAAGCAACTTTAATGATTAATGGTTGATCGTTATCATCAATAATAAGATTCATTCCCGATAAACGAATTACTTCATGCAATTGATTACGGCGTTCATTTATGCAGCCATATCGAGGCATAAAAGTTCGGATTTCGCGACCACGTTCTTGAATGGCTTGGGGCAATTCACGGGCAACTTTCGATAAATGTGTTTCTGGTAAATAAGGGGTAATCTCCTGCGAAACAAACAATACTCTTGTCTTGGTCATAGCAAATCAATTATTAAATGAGATGGGAGATTTATGGAATCATTCTTAAAATGTAAGCCGACTAAAATATTACAACGGCATGAATAACCCATATTCAATGAAATTAAATCAGATGACAAAATTAAGAAAAAAATTTGGTTAAAATCAAGTGTAATCTATTAGCTTTGTCGCCCGGAATTCGTAAATAGCGGATTAAGCGCAATTTAGCTATTAATTAAATCTACGATTTTCTTCAAAATATTAGATATGGTTATACTCAGAACAGTGTCTGAGCTTGGATTTTTCTTAGAAAATTGCCGAAAAAATGATAATTCTGTTGGATTTGTTCCTACTATGGGGGCTCTTCATGAAGGACATCTTTCCTTAATTCGAAAGTCTCAATTGGAGAACAAATGCACGTTGTTAAGCATATTCGTTAATCCAACCCAGTTTAATGAAACATCCGATTTTAAAACATATCCACGAAACGAAGAAAGGGATTTGGCATTAATCGAATCATTAGCTATCGATGCTGTTTTTATTCCAACTACCAATGAAATGTACGCAGATGATAAAAATGACTTATTAGATTTTTCATTAGAAGGACTTGATCTTGTAATGGAAGGTCGTTTTCGTAAAGGACATTTTGATGGTGTTGTTACCATAGTCGATAAATTATTCTCTCTCATTAAACCCAATGTAGCTTATTTTGGATTGAAGGATTTTCAACAATTAGCCATCATTCGATTTCTTGCTTCCAGAAGATATCCCTCAATTAAAATTGCTGCCTGCCCAATTATCAGAGAAGTTGATGGATTGGCAATGAGTTCGAGAAATGCCTTGTTAAATAATGATGAAAGACAAAATGCGACATTGATTTCTAAAGTACTCAATACATTGAAGAAAAATTGGCGCGTAATCCCATTTAACGAGTTAATTAGCCAAGCTCGCAAGTCGTTTGATGATACAGATTTTACGCTCGAGTATTTGGAGATTTCGGATTCCGAGACATTAAAACCACTGTTTGATTATAACGAAAAGGCCGCTGTTGCATGCGTTGCTGCTAAAATTGGTTCTGTTAGACTTATCGATAATTGCGAATTAACTAACTAAATTTATTGGGGATTCCATTGTTTTAAATTAGGTTTGTCGCTGTTTTATGAATATACAGGTTCTCAAATCAAAAATTCATCGGGTAACGGTTACTGAAGCCGATTTGAATTATATTGGAAGCATTACAATCGATCAAGATTTAATGGATGCAGCAAACCTAATCGAAAATGAGAAGGTGCAAATTCTAAACATGAATAATGGAGAGCGTCTAGAAACATATGTTATAAAAGGAGAAAGAGGTTCAGGAGTTATTTGTATGAATGGGCCTGCTGCTCGTAAAGTAAGCGTTGGAGACGTCATCATTATTATTTCGTATGCTTTGATGGAATTTGAAGCTGCTAAATTTTTTACACCATGGGTAATTTTCCCAGATACATCATCAAATAAAATCAAGTAAAATTTATGATGAAGAAATTCTGGTCAGCTACTAAATACTATTTCTTTCTGGCCATTGGAATGGTTCTTCTGTATTTGGTTTTTAAGGATGTTAACTTCGTTTGGATGTGGAACGAAATTAAACATGCTCATTTTGAATGGGTTTTACTTTCTTTCTTTTTCGGAATTGTGGCTATGGCATCAAGGGCCTGGCGCTGGAAAATCATGTTGGAGCCATTAGGATATACGCCCAGTTTTCTGGATTGCTTTAATGGAGTCGCTATTGGGTACCTTTCAAATATTGGTTTACCGAGAATGGGAGAAGTAATTCGCTGCACTATTCTCAATCAAACCAATGGCATTCCAATTACAAAGCTCATTGGAACAGTAATTTTAGAGCGTGTAATTGATGTTATCATGCTTTTAAGTCTCATTCTAATTGTGTTTTTTTCGCAGATAGATCGATTTGGCAAATTTTTTATTACTGAGATTTTTGGAGATAAATTAGCTAAGATTTCATTGTTATTCAAAGAAATTGGTTCAATTCTCATTCCTGCTTTTCTAGTTTTATGCATTGCTTCGTTTTTAATAATTCGATGGATTTTAAAAAAATATTCGGGCAGGAGAATAATTGTACGCATTTCTGAATTTTTAAAAGGCCTCTCCGATGGAGTTATCACTCTTTTCAAAATGAAACGAAAAGGTGAGTTTATTTTTCATTCACTATTAATTTGGGCCATGTATTTTGTCATGACCTGGGTTTGCTTTTTTGCTTATGATCCAACTTCTGCATTGACTGCTTTAGATGGTTTATTTTTGATGGTGGTTGGTGGCTTGGGAATGACGGCTCCTGTTCAAGGCGGATTTGGCGCTTTTCATTATTTGGTTGAGAAAGCCTTGTTATTGTACGATATCAAACCTTCAATTGACCCATTAACAGGATCTGAACTCCGACCAGGGTTGGTATTTGCCACGATTGTTCATTCCACTCAATTTATAATGATATTGTTGGTTGGATTAACCGCAGTAATTCTTGTAGCGCTTAAAAAAAAGAAGAAAAATGCAAAAGACGCAGCTTGAATTGATTGCAGAGAAAATAATTCCCTCTGATAAAATTGAAAAACAAACAAATCTTTGGCGTTTCCTGAGTAATCGCATTGTTTTCACTAACGGTTGTTTCGATATTTTACATCGTGGACATATCGAATATCTCGCTGCTGCTGCAGATTTAGGAAGCAAATTAATTATTGGATTAAACAGCGATGCGTCAGTTAGCAGATTAAAAGGCTCTGGAAGACCAATAAATTCATTTCAAGATCGTGCCTTAGCTCTTGCTGCATTGCGTTTTACAGATGCAATCGTTGAGTTTGATGAGGATACTCCTTTGGATTTAATTCGCATGATAAAGCCCGATTTTTTAGTTAAAGGTGGCGATTATAGTCAAAGTGAAATAGTTGGAGCGACTGACGTAGAAGCGAGCGGAGGAGAAATTGTTATTATATCATTTACTGAAGGATATTCTACAACTTCTTTTCTTAAAAAAATTCAAGGGTGATTTTGGCGTTTGAAAACGGATTTTTTTTAATAAGTTTGTACTATCATATTATCAAATGACTATCAAACGTTTTCTAATTCTTTTCATAATGCCTTTGGTACTTGTTCTTGCTTCCTGCAAAGGAAATCAGGAGAATAGGCTTGTTGGTGTTTGGAAACAAACGCGTTTTGATGCCTTGCCTGAAGACCTCCCATATTACGAATGGGAATTTACTTCCGACAATGATTTGATAAAATATGAAGTTACTGAACAAGAAAAGAAATTTAGTACAACAGGTCGCTGGGGATTCACTAAACACAATCGTTTAAATATTTCGAAATTCGATGTTGGATTTAATGGTGAATGGGAAATAGTAACGCTTAAAAAAGGCGTTCTGCGCATGGTGCTAAAAGTATATGATGAGGAGACTGGTCAAGGTGCAGGTCAAATTCTAGTAGAATTCGTTCAGGAAAACTGATTTGATATTCAATTTTACAAGCTCTCTCTCGAGGGCTTTTTTATCATGGCCAAAATCAAAACTAGTTTCTATTGCCAAAGTTGCGGGCAAGAATCACCGAAATGGCAAGGAAAATGTCCCAATTGCGGTGCATGGAATAGTTTTGCAGAAGAACTGGTTCAAAAAGATAAAGCCAAAAAAAGTTGGGTAAAAGGCGATTTGCCTGCTAGAGCTCCTCAGCCCGTGCGCATCTCAGAAGTAGAACAACATGCAGAAGTCCGAATCGATATGGGCGATATCGAACTCAATCGGATCTTAGGTGGAGGTCTAGTTCCTGGATCGTTGATTTTGTTAGGAGGAGAACCCGGAATTGGGAAGTCAACATTGATGTTGCAGGTGGCAGTAAAATCGACAAAACTCAAAGTGTTGTATGTATCGGGGGAAGAAAGTGAACAACAGATTCGCATGCGCGCCGAACGCATTGGCATTCAAAATCCTGATTGCTTTGTTTTGGCAGAAACAGGTATGCAACGCATTTTTCAACACATTCAGCAAGTACAACCTCAACTGTTGGTTATTGATTCCATTCAAACACTTCAAACCGATACCATCGAATCTTCTCCTGGAAGCGTTTCCCAAATTAGAGAATGTACTGCAGAGCTATTGCGTTTTGCCAAAGAGAGCTCCACTCCAGTTATGCTGATTGGACATATCACCAAGGACGGACAAATTGCAGGACCAAAAATTCTGGAACACATGGTGGATGTGGTATTGCAGTTTGAAGGCGACCGCAATCATTTGTATCGCATAGTGCGCTCGGTAAAAAACCGTTTTGGCTCAACGGCCGAAATGGGTATCTACGAAATGGCGGGCGAAGGCTTACGCGAAGTGGAAAATCCTTCACAAGTATTGCTTTCACAGCTCGATGAACCATTCTCTGGAATAGCGATTTCGGCCACGATGGAAGGCGCTCGTCCAATGTTGGTAGAAACGCAAGCATTGGTTAGCACAGCAGTTTACGGCACACCTCAACGCTCTGGAACAGGCTTCGATTTACGTCGCTTGAATATGCTCTTGGCTGTGATAGAAAAACGCTGTGGTTTTAAGCTCGGTCAAAAGGATGTATTTCTCAATATAACCGGAGGAATTCGTGTTGAGGATCCAGCAATTGATTTGGGTGTGATCTGCGCCATTCTTTCTTCGGATTTGAACATGCCCATTCCAACAAAGACCTGTTTTTGTGGGGAAGTAGGATTGAGTGGTGAAATTCGTCCAGTTAGTCGCGTTGAACAACGCATTGCCGAAGCAGCACGCATGGGCTTTGCGCAAATTCTGGTGTCGGACTATAACTTAAAAGGTATTAACACCGGGAAAT